>QMRZ01000029.1 GCA_003649495.1 Thermoprotei archaeon
CCTCAGGGCTGTAGGCGAGGCTAGCTTGAGGGCCGCGGTGAGCGAGTCGATACACCTGCTCAGGCTGAACCCCTGGCTCTGGAGGTGGGTGCTCGTGGAGGCCTTGGGAGGCTACGTCTTCTCCCTCACAATGCCGTTTCAGATGATTTACGCTGTGAGGGTTAAGGGAGCTGACGAGTTCACGCTGGGGTACATGGGGCTCGCCCTGAACCTGGGCAGCATCATATCCTCCCCCCTGGCTGGCAAGCTCGCCGACAGGATAGGGAGGGTTAGGACGATCCTGCTCCTGCGCCCCCTCTACTACGCGAGCGTGTTAACGCTAATCCTAGCCCCCTCTCCAGCCTACCTAGTGTTAGCATTCCTCATTAGGGGGCTCTTCTTCGCATCTGGAGCTGTATTCCAGACGTTAGCCCTTGAGCTCGTCACTTATGAGTACAGGGGGAGGTGGAGTGCTGTTAGGAGCTTAATCTCGATGATATCCCGCTCACCAGCACCCTTCATAGGCGGCATCCTCTACACCTCAGTGGCGCCGGAAGCTCCATTCCTCGTCTCAATCCTTGTCGACCTGGCGTTGAGAGTCCCCCTAATATACTCCACCCCTGAGACGCTGAATAGAGAGGAGTACCTGAGGAGGTTCAAGCCCCCCTCACCCCGCCACTCCAGTGAAAACGTAAAATACCAGGGCTCAGAGGGTAGAGCGGTGGCGCCAAGTGTTCACAGTAGGCGTGTATAGGGATGGAGTCAAGTGCTCCTTTGAGTTCCCCTGGAGGGTGAGTATTGTAGCGTTCATGGCGAACCCTAAGCTACTACAGGGCGAGGAGGTGGAGGAGACGTTAAAGGCCTTAGCTGAGGATCCATTCTTCGATATGCTTGAGGTAAATCCCCCCGAGAAGCCTGAGCACTGGAGGATTTTGGAGAAGATCAGGGATGAGGCTGGTGTGGAGATCGCTATAGGCGCGCAGCCACTAGTATTGATGCGAGGCGTTAACCCGAGTGCTCTTGACGAGGCTAAGCGTAAGAGTGCACTTAACGCGCTGAAGAGAGTGATTGATGAAGCTGCGACACGTGGAGTGAGCAAAGTTGCGCTGTGCAGCGGCCCTGACCCGGGAGTAGCAGCTAGGGCTAAGGCTAAGGAGGCGTTAGTAGCCAGCTTGAAGGAGCTAGCTGCTCACGCCGAGGGTAAGGGAGTGACCGTGATTCTTGAGACGTTTGACAGAGAGTGGGACAAGAAGCAGCTGATAGGGCCTATTAGGGAGGCTGTTGAAATCGCTAAGGCTGTGAGGGAGGAGCACGGTAATTTTGGCCTGCTGTGGGATCTCAGCCACGCACCCATGCTAGAGGAGAAGCCCGGTGATCTGGAGATCGCCGCGCCGTACCTAGCTCACATCCACATCGGCTGTACGAAGCGGCTACCAGACGGCTCACTGAAGGACTGGCACCCCGGCTTCTACAGGCCAGGCTCAATTAATGGAGTTGAGGAGGTTGAGGAGCTGATAAAGGCTTTAAGCCACGTACGCTACAGGGGTGCTCTAGGCTTTGAGGTCAAGCCTGAAGAAGGGCAGAACTGGCTAGAGGTAGTGAACGCCGCCAAAGGCGTGCTATACACAGCTTTCGCACGCTACGCGAGCAGGCTGTAGCAAAGGGAGCTTTCAACACATGAGCTAGCCACACCCCCCAAGATCCCACCATGTAAACTATGTTATAAAGACGCTACATCCAAGATGAGGCGGTGGGGGCGAATGAGATAAGGCGGGAGTACTAGAGTGAGATTCATATACCTGCTCATCCAAGCCGCATAAGCTGGGCCATACAGTATCTAGGCCCCCTGCATAACCCTAATTACCTCTTCTTCTCAATCTTAGGCTATGGACTGGAGAGGGCTAATACCTCCTCAATACTTAGTAGCTGGGAGGAGGTTTAAGAGGGTGATACTCGATCCTCCCGATTTTAAGCCTGGGTCGTGGGTAGGTGCTGGCCGGGTCTTCTACGACTCATTCTACGGAGAGTATGTCATGGCTGTTAGGATGAGGAGAGCGCCGCCGCTGAGGGGGTATGAGGTGAGGATCTACGCTAGTAATGACGGGGAGTGCTTCGCTCATAGGAGCACGCTAACTAAGGAGGAGATATCAGGTGACCTGGGGGAGGAGATATTGAGTGTTGAGGGTGTGCAGATCCTGCGAGACCCGGCGACCTGCAGGCTATACCTCTACATATCGGTTGACGATGGGAAGGGCTGGGAGACGGTGCTCTACACAGCTGATGATCCAGCTGGGCCGTGGGAGTGTAGGGGTTACGTGCTTAGGAGAGGTGAGGAGTACGATTCTCTCGAGGCAAGGGATCCTATAATAGACGTGGTGGATGGCACGTACTTCATGCTCTACAGAGCTAATAGCGGCGAGAGGCTCAACACCGCGCTTGCAGTAAGCACAGACGGTGTGAAGTGGAAGAAGCTAGGAGTGCTTAAGATAGACGGCAAGCCCCAGCCACGCTACTTGCAGCTCTGTGGCACGATACTGGCGGGGGCTAGGGGCCCCATCTACGTGGGGCTAGCTAGGAGGTTTGTGGTAAACGGATGTGGTCTTGCTAGGGACTTTGAGGCCTACGTACTAGACTACAGGAGCTTGAATCTGGAGACTATCGCCAAGCTCGAGTGGAAGCCTGGGTCTCCCTATGAGAGGAGCGAGTACCCGACTCATGGCTATTGCAGCGTGACCTTTGACCCCGAGGGGGAGAGGGCACTAATATACGTCGAGTCCCTTGACCCTTCCAGCGAGCCTGGATGGAGGAGTCAGGTTGATAGGTGGATACTATACGAGGTTAAGATACCTGGAAGCATGAGAAGAAGGTAGCAAAGAATGAGGCTATAGGAGAGGCGCCTTGGGATTCCAGGCGCCCTTCTGCACTGGAGGCACGTAGTCCTCCACGAGCGCAGGGTCGAAGCTGAGCTTCTGCTTCTTTTCAGCGCTCATGTAGGCCAGCATCATTAGCTGCACTATGAGTAGTCCATCGTGCCAGTTTTCATCAGGCTGCTGCCCCTTGAGGAATGCTTCAACCATGTACCTGTCCTCAGCCTGGTATCCATAGGTGACAGCCTCATCTGGTATCACGGGCATGAGCCCCTGATCCGCGTTCTGCTTCTCTACGAATTCCTCTGATGGGGGTATCTTCACGTTCCTGCTGAAGAATGTGAAGAGCTCTGGCTGTAGCGTGTTAATCCACAGCGAGTACTCGGGGCCCAGCACCTCAAACGTGAGCCTCAGGCCAGCCCCTATGAACGACCACGAGGTATGAGTCTCGGTCAACAGGATGTTGCCTTCCTCATCCTCGTAGACTACCACTGCCGTGGCGTAGTCCTCAGCTGGCTCAGTCGAGTAGTCGACACCATAGGCCTGCTTAAGCCTCTCTATGTACTCGCGCCTAGTCCACTTTAGGGAAGCTACGTCGGCCCAGATCCTCCTCGGCTTTATGCTATCCTTGCCCTTCTCCGGGTCCCAGAGCATGTATCTGGATGCCTCAAGGCTATGACACATCATATCTAGTAGCACGCCGCCGCCTGAGAGAGTTGGCCTCCAGAACCAGGAGGCGTGAGGACCTCCATGCTCCTCAGCCGCTCTAGCGAGGTAGGGCCTGCCACTGTACTTGGCGCCATACTTCCAGACCACCTCCTTCCCTCTCATCACTGAGGGCATGAAGACCTGGTTCTCGAGGTAGCCATGGAGCAGGCCAGCTTTCTCGACGAGCCTGATCATCTCCCTCGCCTCCTTCACATTCCTCGCCAGGGGCTTCTCGCAAGCTACTCCCACGAGGTTGCCCCTGCCCTGCTCGGCCTCCTCAGCTATAGCCCTGACTATGTCGACTCTAACGTAGTTTGGAGCTAGTATCCAGACGGCGTTTACGTTGGGGTCCGAGAGCATGTCATGTATGTCAGTATACACCTTTGGCTTGCCAACGCCAAGGGATTCAGCATAGGCCGCGAGCTCCCTGGCTCTCTTCTCAGTCCTGCTGTATATGGCTACGATGTCGGCATTCCTAACTCCGACCCAGCCTCGTACGTGGAATCTAGCTGCGAAGCCAGCTCCTACGAAGGCCACTCCAAGCCTCTTGCCCTCCATCAGCTACTCATCCTCCACGAGCTTAAAATGAGTTATTGGGCGGACTCACAGTTCATGTTAACTCGGCCCAGTAGCTGGCGGAAATGCTTTCCCTAGCGTTGATCGGGAGGATGGGAGGTGCGCCTCATTCTCAGGAGGTGTCTATACTCCTCTATTCTCCCTATGAGGCTCAGTGAGGCTATCAGCACAGCGGCTACTGCTACGTCAAAGAACGCTGTCAATAGTAAAGCGCTCACGCCACTAACGAGGTAGCAGTAGAGGCAGGCTGCCCCCAGCGTTAGGAGGAGCAGCGCGAGCGCCTTAACTAGCAGCTTATAGCTCCTGGAGACCACCAGGGCTGGGAGTCTCTCCAGCACGAGAAATAATGCTTCACGTCTTCTAAAGGGATTATGGTGACACGCCCTCGGGGGCTGCAGCGATCTGCTAAACGCCAGTGTAGCTCAGCTCGTACTTAGCCTGTAGCCCCTTCACTACAGTTACCCTCTCTCGATAGAACTGTTTGCCGAATGCCGCTGCCAGTTTGACGGCTACGTCGCGCCTCTCATCTATCAGATTCACCCTCTCCCGGGGATCATCCACCAGATTATAGAGCTCGTCAGGCTGATCGCCAGGTCTATGCACATAGCTCCACTCCTTAGTACGCACGCAGCGATCCTGTGCTTCATGATATCCCATGATGACGTAGTCTCTGTGCTCTTCCCTCTCTCCCGTGAGGACTCCAGCGAAGCTCCTGCCATACATCCCCCTGGCGTGGGCCTCTAGCCCCAGCACCTCTAAGGCGGTGGGTAGGACGTCTGGGAACCAGGCTAGAGCGTCCACCACCCTGTGCTCGCAGCCTGGGTAATACACCATGAAGGGGATTTTTAGCAGCTCGCTGTACATCCTGTCCGGGCCCTTGAGGAATTTGCCATGGTCAGCTAGCGGGTGGCCATGGTCGGCAGTGAGTATTATGAGGGTGTCCTCGAAGAACCCCATCTCCTCTACTCTTTTGAAGAATATGCCTAGGCAGTAGTCCACGAATGAGACCTCGCCGGCGTATAGCCCCCTGACATGTTTTATCTCCTCAGGCGTGGCCCACTCCTCTGCGCGGCCGCCCATGGGGAGTATTAGCCTGGGCCCGCTGTAGCTCGGGTCAGTGTATGTATCGAACCTGGGGGGAGGATCCCATGGTTCGTGGGGATCGAACATGTCGAGCCAGAGGAAGATCCTCTCATGCTCTCTGTTCTTCTCGAGCCACTCAACAGCCTCGCTCACCACCCTGTAAGCGAAGTAGTCCTCCTCGGACTCGAAGTCCTCCGTGTTAGCCAGGTACCTTGCAACGAGTCTCCTCCATCTCTCTGTATACTTCTCGTTAACGTAGTCCTCTACCCTCCTCTTCCTCGGCCAATGGGAGGTATACGCGTCGTACTCCTGCCCCCTGATCCAGCGGAAGACGTGGAATCCCCTGTGGAAGTTCATCTCGGGCTTGAAGAGGTGGTACGTGTCGGTTATCAGGGCATTAATGAACCCCTCCTTAGCCAGTATTTCAGCAGCTGTGATGTCGAGAGGCGAGGGCAGGAGGGGGCGCCAGGGCCTATGGGGCAGTGTGAGCTGGCCAGTGAGGAGCTCAGTCCTGACGGGTATCGTGGGCAGCCCGCTGGGGTACATGTTCGTGAAGACTACGCTACGCCTAGCGAATGAATCGATGTTGGGGGTCTCGCACGCCCTAACGCCTTCAAACACAGGCCTACCCTTATTGTAGAAGCTTACGTGATCCTGCCTGAGGCTGTCCACCACTATGAGGAAGAAGTTCTTAACATCCTTGAACTCGGGGTTCCTGCCCATGGGACATCCCATTGCAAGGATCCCCTTAAGAGTTCACCATATGTTCACAGCTCTATCACCATCCCGGAGTATAACTTCTTAAAGCTCCTGCCGTAAGCATTCAGCAGCTCCGCCTCGGCGGCGAGCCCGGTGCAGTGGCCAGCATACACCTCCTCAACACCCAACTTCTTAAGGTAGCTAACTGTGAGCTTAATCCTCTCGGGGGAAGCGTTGGAGAGGTGGAACCCCCCCACCAAGGCCTTAGGAACGGATCCCACGAGGCTTGCTACGTGTTTCACAATGCTCACGATACCTGCGTGAGCACAGCCTGTAATGAGCACGTGCCTCCCCCTCGCCTCAATCAGCAGGCTAATATCGTCAATCATCTCGTCTCTTACTAAGTGCCCATTAGAGATCGTATACGCGTCAAAGCCATGGCGCTCAAACTCTTCTCTCCCCCTCACCTCACCCGTCGTCACCACGCCCTCCGCTATCTCGAGAGGGTCGGCGACGAGCACCAGGTAGGATGCCTCCTCTAGCTCCCTCCTGGTGAAGGGGATGCCGATGTACCTGAGCCTGGGCCTTAGGACAAGTGCGCACCTGAAGATGGAGGGGTGGGCTATGACCGGAATCTTCCTGGACACCGCTCTCAAGACTCCGAGGAGCCCCCCCGTGTGGTCGTAGTGACAGTGGCTCAACACCACGTAATCTAGGTCTTGGGGGTCTAGCCCCAGCTCCCTCATATTGTGGAGCACGGGAGCTGCGTGAGGGCCGGTATCAAACAATATGTTAAGATCGTCGAGCTCTATCCAGTAGGAGGCGCCGTGTCGCGACTCGAACACGGCTGACCGCGAGTAATCGTCAAGCAGGACGTATATGCGCGGCACAGTGGCTATGCGCTGGGAGACGCTTAAATGTGGCGCTCCTCCTGCTGCTCAGTACATTGCCTCGCTGAGCTCTAGCCAGTTAACGCGTGAGGGGTCATAGCCCAGTGATCTGATGATCTCCTCATGCCAGGAGAAGGCGCCTATCTCTGAGAGGCTATGGGCATCGGAGTTGGGGACTAGCTTGACCCTCCTCTCTATGGCTAGCTTGAGGAAGTAGGGCTGAGGATCCCTATGGTGATAGTTCAGCTCTACCGCCACGCCTGCCGAGCGCGCCTCGTCGAGCACCTCGAGCACGTACTCCAGGGGCGGACGTACGGTCCTCCAGCCCACGTCTGTGGGGTGTCCTAGGATGTCGACAAGGCCGCTCCTTATAGCCCCCAGCATGCTCCTCCTCCAGTACTCAGCCACGTCGCAGCCTGGAGGTACCCTGTGAATTGATGCCACCACTACATCCAGCATCTTTAGGATCTCACGGCTAACTGCCAGCCTGCCAGAGTCCAGGATATCTACCTCCATTCCGCTGAGCACGATAACATCGTCGCCGTACAGACTCCTCACATCCTCTAGCTCCCTGAAGTAATCCTCGAGCCAGCTAGGCTGCCTAGTAGTGCCATGGTCTGTGATAGCTATGACGCTCACCCCCCTCTCAATAGCCACCCTCACCTCCTCGTACATGCTGACGTCCTTAGCGCATGGCGAGAAGTGGCTGTGAACGTGTAAATCTATCCTCGGAATCGCTGGATCCCGCCTCATAGTGTTAAGACCTGCGGCTCCCTAGGCACTAAAACTTTTCCTCGGAAAACGCGCTTAGCAGAGTCCACGAAGGTGGGGATGAAGTGCTCGCCCTTGAAGTAGAAGTAGGGTAGGTGTGATAGCACAAGAACTTCAACACCAGCTGCATCAGCTACCTCTCCAGCCTGTAGAGGGGTGGAGTGACCCAGTGCCTGCGCCTCCTCCTCCCTCCCGGGCGGCATCGTGGCTTCGTGGATAAGCACGCGGCAGCCCTCAGCTAGCTTGATTACTTCACTTGAGGGCGCAGTATCCCCGGTGTAGCACACGTCGCCCCCCTCAGTCGCTACCCTGTAAGCTAGTGCTGGCACGGAGTGGGAGGCAGGCGCAGCAGTAACTGGGCCTAGACTGCCGCCCCCATCCAGCTCCCTGATCTCAAGGAACCTTTCAATCCTATCCATGGGGCTGTGTATAGACTTGAGAAGCGCCTCAACCTCCCCCCTACACCCCCGGGGGATAACGAGCGTGAGCTCCTCCTCCCTCCCGCTAAGCGCGTAATACCATAGCAGCATGGGAAGCCCAGACACGTGATCGCCGTGCATGTGCGTTATGAACACGTATCTCACCTCGTCTATCGCGCCAACCTCGGCGAGAGCACGAGCCACTCCCTCGCCACAGTCCAGGAGGATGTTATCCACGAGGAAGCCCGGTAAGTTCCTGCGGGCCCAGGGGGCGCTACCGGCGCTCCCTAAGACGGCTAGCCTAATCACGCAACTCGCTACGCTAGGGGTGTAAAAGGCTTTCCGCCAGGGTCGGGATGAGGGAGAAAGCGAGATTAAGCTAGTGATAACAGGATATTACTTGATGCAGGGAGTCATGTCCATAGCCCAGAGGCTGGCTGAGGCGCTTAGGGAGAAGGGGTTTAACGTGGACGTGGAGAGCGGAGAGCTCATTGAGCTCATGGTATCCAGGGGTGATGTAAGGGCCCACATAGCGCTCCCGAGGGCCGGGTTACCTAACGTACGTAAGCTCCTGTTGGCAGTGGGGGGAGAGCCAGGCGTGACAATCCTAGAGTGTAGCGACATGAGCAGAGTTGTAGACTGTGTTAGGAGGCTTGTCAAGACGCTTGGGGAGCATGCGCGGTGAGATCACGCCTTGAAGATGCAGTAACCTGACTTGTGCTTGCACTATGCCGTGCCTAATATGACGCGGCTCATAGTGCTCATCTGCTCAACCGCAGATGTGAGGGTCTCCTCAGTATGAAGAGTCTCATGAGAAGAGCTCGCCTAGAGGAGGCCTGGGAGTTAGAGAGGAAGTACGTGGTCGAGCCTTTCGAAGAAGTAGCGAATGCGTATGACCGAGGAAGAAGAGGGTGGTACAGGGGGGTGCTGAAGCTACTTAGAGAGAGGGTATCTGCACCCCTTTTAGACGCCGGGTGTGGCACTGGCTTCATAGCCTGTAAGCTAGCCCTAGAGGGCTTAGACCCGGTGATATGCCTCGAGATCAGCGCATCTATGCTTAAGATCGCTTGGAGGAGGGCGCTGAGATGGGGTGTTAGGACATCAATACATCCAGTGCGTGCCTCAATACTCCAACTACCATTTAGGCAGTCCTCCTTCAAGAGCGTTGTAGCGGCGGCAGTCCTACATCACGTGTATGGGAGGGAGAGAAGGGTGAGGGCTCTCAGGGAGCTGCTCAGGGTCTCTAAGGGCCATATATTACTAACGGTATGGAGTGCGCTAACTCCACTTAATATTTTCAGAGTTCTTGCTGCGAGGTCTAGGGACTTGCTAGTTGAGTGGAGGAGGGAGGGCAGGGTGCTGCACAGGTATTATCACCTGTACACGCCATGTGAGCTCAAAAGGGACTTGAGGGAGGCTGGCTACGAGAACTTTAAGGTCTTCGCCTGGGACTATAAGCGCCGCTTAGTGAAGAGGAATATAGTGGTAGAGGCTTATGCCTAGCAAGCCGCCCGGCCTCCACATATTCAGGGGAGTTAGGAAGCCTACACGCATGTTATCTGGGGTCACGGTTGTTGCATTAATGACGCAGCCCTACCCATGTCCTCATGGCCGCTGCATATACTGTCCAGGCGGTCCAGAGAGGGGGACTCCGCAAAGCTATGTTAAGAGCTCGCCAGCTGTAGCAAGAGCTCTAAGAGTGGGCTTCCACCCCTACGAGCAGGTGAGGCTAAGGCTCAGGCAGTACCTGGCTATGGGCCACCGACCCAGCAAGGTTGAGCTGATAGTGATGGGGGGCACTTTCCCTGCAATGCCGCTGGATTACCAGGAGTGGTTCATCGCACAGGCCCTTGAAGCCTTAAACAGGTTCCCAGAGGGGAGGCCCAGTGGCTGGGTAAGCTTGGAGGAAGCTATGGCGAGGAATGAGAAGGCCAGCATTAGATGCGTGGGGCTCACGCTCGAGACGCGGCCAGACTGGAGTCGGGAGAGGTATGTGAACGCGTTCCTCCGGCTCGGTGCCACTAGGATCGAGCTCGGAGTTCAGACAGTGCATGATGAGCTGTTAGCCCGAGTGAGGAGGGGGCACAACGTCCAGGACGCTGTTGAGGCAACGCGCGTGCTCAAGGACGCTGGCTACAAGGTAGTGTACCACATGATGCTCGGCCTGCCCGGCTCCGACCCTGACAAGGATCTGGAGGCATTCAAGACGATATACGGGGACCCGGCCTTTAGGCCGGACATGGTGAAGATCTACCCGACGGTAGTCGTAGCCGGGACTGAGCTCTATGAGTGGTGGAGGCGTGGCGACTACGAGCCCTACGACCTCGACACCCTGGTAGAGCTGATAGCCAAGATAAAGGCTATCACGCCACCCTGGGTCAGGATAATGAGGGTTCAGAGGGACATCCCCCTAGGCGAGGTAGCTGCAGGCCCCCCAGTTGGCAACTTGAGGGAGGTTGTGTGGAGGTACATGAGGGAGAGAGGCCTGAAGTGCAGGTGTATAAGGTGCAGGGAGGTGGGGAGGTACGTGCTCTGGACTGGTGAGATACCCTCCTTGGATGCTGCCAGGCTTGTGAGGAGGAGGTATGAGGCAAGTGGAGGCATCGAGGAGTTCCTATCCTTCGAGGACCCCCTCAGAGATGTCATCTACGCATTCCTAAGGCTGAGAATACCCAGCGAGAAGGCCCACAGGTGGGAGGTGGATGCGCACACCGCGATTATTAGGGAGCTACACGTGTACGGCCCCCAGACGCCAGTGGGGGAGAGAGGGGGATGGTGGCAGCACAAGGGTTTGGGCAGCAGGCTCGTGAGGGAGGCGGAGAGGATAGCAGTCAACGAGTACGATGCTAGGAAGATGCTAGTAATCTCCGCGGTGGGAACCAGAGAGTACTATAGGAGGCTGGGCTACGAGGTCCACCCATCATCCTTCTACATGTACAAGTACTTGATGTAAGTTAAGTAGCAAGGCAATTAACATTACCTAAAACGCCATTTAAAGACGCGATGGGGAGGGCTCGTATAGCTACCGTATGTTTCGCATCGAGGAGCTTTGGCACAGTCGAGGAGAATCGCAATTATGCCCTGAAGCTGGTGGATTACGCCCTCCGCTTTAAGCCGGACATCGTATGCCTGCCAGAGGCATTTACGACCTTTGATGTGAAGGGGCCTATCCACGAGCTAGCCGAACCCGTCCCGGGACCGACGACAAAGCTATTCTCGAAGAAGGCCAGAGAGGGGGGCTGCTGTATAATATGCCCTCTCATGACTAGGCGCGATGGCAAGATCTGGAACTCTGCCATCATAATCGGCAGGGACGGCGATATCGTCGGCATATACGATAAGGTTCACCCAGTGACGAGCACCCCTGATTACACCGAATTTGAAGGCGGTGTCACTCCGGGTAAGGACTACCCAGTATTTGACCTGGACTTCGGGAGGGTAGGCATACAAATATGTTTCGATATATGCTTCCCTGAGGGCTGGAGCGAGCTGGCTAAGAGAGGCGCTAAAGCCGTATTCTGGGTATCAGCGTACGATGGCGGCTTCCCGTTACAGGCTTATGCTTGCATAAACAAGTACTACGTCATATCCTCTGTACGCACAAATAAATCCCGGATAATAGACCCGTGTGGGAGGGTAGTAGCCGAGACGGATTGGTTCGTAAATGTAGTGTACTACGATGTAAACCTGGATTACGTTGTATGCCACTACGACTTTAATTATAGCATACCCGACATGATATTAACCAAGTACGGGGGACGCGTCAGAGTGAAATCCTATGCAAATGAGGGAGATAATGTCTTCATAGTAGAGCCCCTCGACGAGAGTATAGGTATTGAAGAGCTCAAGAGAGAGTTCGGCTTTGAATCATTCCATGAGTACGTAGAGAGGCATAGGAGAGCTTACGAATTCATCCATAGAGGTGAAAAACCGCCTCCACAGAGAGCAGCTCACGGCGCCAGGCCTCAATACAGAAAGGTGAGCCTATAGGCCTACCTCCTACGCTTACCTCGCCGCACAGCCTCGGCAGGGATTGGGTGTACGGTAGGCCAGGAATTACGCTCCACAGCTGTCGTGAAGGTGGCTGGAGTTTAAGTGGCAAACTATAAAATGGGGGCGGTAGACTCTTAGAGTGGAGCCCGCTGGACGCGCCCGTGGAGGGCGGGGATGAAGGCAGGCGGGACGCACCGCGCGTTGGACACCCTCTTTCCTGATTCTTAGGTCATGGCGAGTTACGTAGGAAGCGTCATGAGACTTCAAGGAGTAACAAGTGTACCCTCCGGCCTCCCTGGAATGTGGCTACATCTCTAACTAACTTCAATTTAGCTCTCTCCGCTGCCAGCAGTGCAGCCTGCTTGTAGGGGGTCACTATGACGGCTTTTGAGGCCCTCGCAGCAGCTAAGCGCAGCACTGCCCTCAGGTACCTGTATGCATTAGCAATGCCTCCCCCTCGAGGAGGATCAGCGGCTAGTAGCTCTATATCCCCCCTGAGGGGGCAGCGGAAGAGGTTGGCTATGAAGGCGTCTACGCATACGCCAGCCTTACTCGCATTTACGCGCACTCCCCTTATGTACTCCGTGCTGACATCTGAGCATAGAACCTCGGCATCGCGTATGGCAAGCGAGTACTCAATGGGTATCGTTCCAGAGCCGCAGCATGGATCGTACATGCTCTCTGCTGGAGCTAAGATGGGTATGGCGGCTGCTAAGAGGGGATTAAGGGCGTGGGGGTGCTTAAAGATATAGTAGTGCCTGAGGTGGAGGGGCTCAGCATTTATCTGGCGTGCAACTAGCAGAACTCCATCCGCGCACAGGTAGATCCTCACGATGGAGCGAGCCCGGGGGCTCGCCTCGACTTTAAGCACCCTCTCAGCCTCCCTGGCAGCAATTAGCTCAAGCATCCTCCTACTCACCCCCCTAACCCTTACCCACGCCTTCATCCTCAACTCACTCGCCAGCCCCTTCTCCCTAGCCTCCCTGAAGCACTCCCTCAGTACAGACCTGAGAGACTTAGGAGTATGGAGCTCTGCCCTAGCTGAGCACAGTACCTCGGAAACGCTGTCAATCGTCCTAAGCCTTAACGCTGTTTCAGCATCGCCCTCTGCTATGAGCAGCGATGGCTCCACTACACTGACGAGCCTTAAGCCGCCTCTCCGAGCTTCTAATGAAGCTACCTCCTCCAGCCCCCTGACAGTCGTTAATAGCAGCTTCATAGAATCCTCAATGCCTCGGGTCAGCTACTCGCACCTTCCTCACACATCGGCTAGCCGCTTCCCTCATCATCAGCTCCTCACGTACTTCAGGAGCAGCTCCCTACTCTTCTTTACGCCGCTCTCGTACTCCTCCCTCCCCTCATACTCTAGGGAGATCCAGCCGTTAAAGCCGACGCTTCTCAGGATGTCGAAAACTCTCTTGTAGTCGATGTCGAGTGAGTACCACACGCCTCCCCCGAAGTACGTCTTAGCATGCACCATCACCGTGTAGGGAGCTATCATCTCCAGCTCCCTGTATGTGTCGTAGATGAAGTTCCCCGTGTCCATTATGACGCCAAACCACTTCGAGTCAACCCTCCTAACTATCTCTAGCATTACCTCTGCCCTAGTGGTCAGCCCCCAGTGATTCTCTAGGCCCAGTATTATGCCCAAGTCCTCCGCCTTATCCAGGCACTTGTAGATGCAGTCCACGACCCATCCTACAGCATCCTCATCGCTGTACCCCTCTATGGGCGGCTCAACGCCCCTGCGGGCCATGAGCTCGTCGAAGCTCTTAATAGTGCCCCACCTCCCCGAGTTAACCCTGACTATCTTAACCCCGAGGACGTGGGCGGCATCAAGCCACTCCAAGACGTACCTGACCTGCTCCTCGCGCTCCACTGGGCTGGGCTTGACGAAGTTATTGTGTAGCGCGAGGCCATAGAGGTCTAGGCCGTAGTCGAAGGCGATTCTCTTGATGTTCCTCAGGTAGCTCCTAGCCCTCGACTCGACGTGGTTAACCAGTATCTCAACACCTTCAAAGCCGTGCTCCCAAGCCTTCCTCACATACTC
>QMRZ01000030.1 GCA_003649495.1 Thermoprotei archaeon
GAGCTTACTGAGGCGCACGCTGCTGAGAGTACCTATTTAAGTAGTCGGTGCCTAGCGTTTCCGTGAAAGGAGGCGAATGCGTAGTTTTTGTCTCAATGGAGATACATCTAAGGGGTCTCCCTACATATGCGGGAGGCTTAGGCCTGCTGGCTGGCGACCTCCTACACTCAGCTGCGGATCTGGGCTACCCCATGATAGGCGTTACACTGCTCCACGATAGGGGGTACGTGTGGCATGAACTTAAGAACGGGGAAGTGGTTAGCCATGACGAGCCCTACGACCCCCTCGACTATCATGAGAGAGTAGACCTGAAGCTTAGAGTGCATCTAGAGTCCGGAACCATAGTACTAAACGTGTGGCGCCACGTGATAAGGGGGAGGAAGGGAGAAGTGCCGGTCTACCTCCTGGATTCTCGCACGTCTGAGAACCCCCCCGAGCTGCGCGGCTTGACCTCCAGGGTATACATAGAAGCGAGCGAGGAGGAGCGTGTGCTCAAGGAGCTCATCTTAGGTCTTGGTGCGCTGGAGCTAGCCGAGAAGCTTGGAGTGACTGTAAAGAAATTCCACGTAAATGAATCACACGGAGGGTTCCTCGCTATTGAGCTACTTAAGCGCCGCGGGCGGGCAGAGCTTGTCAAGCCCAGGCTCGTCTTCACCACCCACACCCCTCTGCCCCACGGCCACGAGGAGCATCCCTACGGGTTAGTGGAGAGGCATTACGATGTGCCTGTAGAGGTCAAGAGCATGAGCCCAGACAAGCTGAGGCTGACGCTAGTGCTGGTGAAACTCGCGGGGTACTACAACTGTGTGTCTCAAAAGTTCCATGTAGTGCACAGGGCGCTCTTCCCCGGCTTCGAGCCAGACTACATAACTAATGGGGTTCACCATGTGAGGTGGGTGGAGGGTAGGGTAGCTGCATTGTACGATAAGTGGCTGAGGGGATGGCGTGAGGATCCCAGTCGCCTAGTCTACGCCTCGTCCATACCTCCCGAGGAGATTAGTAGAATTAAACTAGAGTGTAAGCGGGGACTCGTCGAGTACATCAACTCTAGAGCTCACGTGAATAAGGATTTTGAGGTCGGGGGCTTCATAGCCTCAGCTAGAAGGAGGATAACTGGGTATAAGCGTATGACGTTAATCCTCAGGAGGCAAGAGCTTGTAGAGGAGTTGGGGAGGAGATATGATCTTCAGATAATTTTCAGCGGGACGGTGCATCCCAGGGATGCGAGTGGTAGGGAAGAGCTCAAGAGGATAGTGGATGCCCTCTCTACATTCGCACACGCCAGGGTAGCATTCCTAGGGCGCCGCGGGGAGAGCCTGGAGAGACTGCTAGCCGCGGGCTCAGACCTGTGGCTTCACACGCCCAGGCCCCCCTTTGAAGCCTGCGGAACCAGCTGGATGCGTGCGGCCATTAACCTCACTCCATCCCTAGCATCGCGGGATGGCGGCGTCCTCGAGGGGGTGGTAGACGGTCATAATGGCTGGCTATTCGGTAAGAACGTGGTATCGCTAAGCGAGCCGTATGACGAGGCCGCGGATGAGGAGGGCTTCTATGCAAAGCTTAGAGAGGTACTGGATCTATACGCGAGGGATAGGAGGAGGTACATGTTGGTCTCCGCATACGCGGCCGCGATGATAGGATCCTATTTCAATAGTCACAGGGCGCTGAAGGAGTACATCGTTAGGGCGTACTCAGCCTAGTTGCTAGCGCTCACGCTGTCGAACAGCGTGAGCCAGCTACTTACAGAGTACTCCTCATGCACTCTCCTGTAGATTTTCTCTAGAAACCTGACCACCTTATCCCACCTGTACAACTCCTCAACCCTCCTCCTCCCCGTAGCTCCCATCTTCTTAGCTAGCACTGGATCGTAAAGCAGGGTCTCTATTGCCTGAGCTAATGCTTCAGGATCTCCCGGCGGCACTAGTATCCCCGTTTCGCCATCAACTACTACCTCACTTAAGCCGCCAACTCTCGAAGCCACCACAGGCTTGCCAGACGCCATAGCCTCAAGTGCCACAATGCCGAAAGGCTCGTAGCGCGAGGGTATGACCACCACATCAGCAAGCTTATAAGCCCTATATAGCTCCTCATCACTTAGCCTGCCTGTAAATAAGATCTTCTCGCCTAACCCATATACCGAGGCTAGCCACATTAGGTGGAACCGCATGGGGCCGTCCCCTGCTATGACGAACTTGACATCCCTCCTCCTGGAGAGTATTATGCGAGCTGCCTCGATGAGGACGTCAACTCCTTTGTCGTAGACGTGCCTGCCAGCGAACAACACTATCTTCTCCCATGGCAGCGCGTACCTATCTCTCTCCCCCCTTAAGGGTGTGTGCGAATCTAGCTCACTCAGCTTCACTCCATTGGGAAGTATCAGCAGCTTGTCAGCGGGCAGGGAGAAGGCCTTAATGACTTCATGCTTCATGGACTCGCTGCATACTATCACCCTCCATGACTCATAACAGGCCCTCCACTCCCAGTAGTGAATCTGGCGCTGCATGGGAGTAAGTATCGAGCCCCTGCTACGGCCATACTCGGTAGCGTGCATCGTGATTATCAGGGGAGTCTTCAGCAGGTGCTTTAGGACTATGCTAGCTGGCGCGGTAAGCCAGTCGTGTGAGTGTATTATGTGGGGCCTCAAATTCGAGGATAGTGCCTTAGCCACCATGAGGAAGTTGAAGCAGTAGACCCATGACACGAAGCCGGTTGACTTGAGAGTGAAGGGGTCTACGCGCAGGATGTGGAGATTATCACGGTGCTCGTCTACCACTCTGCCCGGAAGCCCTATTGTGAGGACGTAGACTGAGGCCAACTTAGCAAGTCCAGCAGAGATGTGCGTCACAGCCCTGCCTAGCCCTCCTATCAAGTGAGGTGGGTATTCCCACGATACTTGCAGGATCTTAAGCTCGCTCCTTTCAGGAGTACTCGCCTCATTACCACTCGGATCGCTGAAGAGCTTCTCCCTGCTTATCCCGTACTGTTCTCTCAAGGATTTCAATGCTCCCTTCCTCCTAGCCATGACGAAGTCAGCCTCCCTAGCCAGGAAGGCCTCTATGCTCTTGATGGACTCAGCTACTACCCCCGAACCCTGCCTTTCAGCCTCAGTTGTATAAACCGAGTACACAAACGGCTTCCTCAGCCGAAGTGCGAGCAGGTACGCGACTAGCGCGCCCTGCCACTCATGCCCCTCTATAGAATCTATCTCCCTGGGATCAAGCCTATAAGGCACTTCAGCTAGCGAGGCGAAGAGCTTTAGGAAAGCTCTCTCCACAACGTCAGATGTCGGTATATTGGGCGTAGCTCCAGCACCCACAACCTCGATGCCGTCCAGCTCGTACCTCCCGTCAGCACCCAGGAGGAGGATCTTACCTCCCCTCTTCTCAACGACTCCCTTAACCCATTTAGCTAGCTCTCCCTCACACCTCAGCGGCTCTAACTCAGTAGTCACGTGCAGTATCATCTAGGGACACCAGCCGCTACTTCTTAAGGAGGCGAGAGCTTAAGGCTTTACTGGGGGATGGAGCTGGCTAAGCTAGCAGAACGTGCTACTGATCTTTAGTATGCCCAGCTCAGAGAGGTATACACGCGTGCCCTTAATAATCACGTACTCCATGGCGTGGAGTATATGCAGTGGCTCCTCCAGCTCACGGGGATCCACTCCAAGGATCCTGGAGAGCTGGTTTAGGCTCACTGCTCTGGCCTCATCTACTGCCGAGAGGGAGTGTAGCGTATTAAGCAACTTGAGCGGATCGATCAATCATACCCCCCTTAACGTAGGGGGCTCCGCCTTAAAGATTTTAGCGAGGCATTTCACCTCAGCCTGCAGCTATGGCTATTAGGGTCAGCACAGATAGCGTAGCTTACTTCCCGGGCGAGAGGGTTCGCGTGACCATAGAGGCCAGCAGAGGAGCTGAACTCGTAATCCTGAGGGGGAGCGAGGTGGTAGAAAGGCGAGTATTGAGCGAGGAGCGCGTAGTTGAAGAGGTAGAGGTAAAGGAGGCTGGAGTTTACATAGCCAGAGTAGTGGCTGGCGAGGAGGTGGAGGATGCCAAGTTCATCGTTGTTGAGAGGCTAGAGCATGCCCCCAGGATAGCCATAGTCTTCCATGATCACCAAGCGCCTAATTACTCACCTGATGGGTCGATTAGGGAGAGCTGGGCTTTCGAGCATATCTGGAATCACGAGTTTAAGCCGTACTACGAGGGTGGAGCTTACTATGTCCAAGCTAAGCTTCTCGGTAAGTGGAGGATTAGGATGAGCCTTAACCTATCGCCTAGTCTGCTGAAGCAGTGGAGCGACCTGCTCGATAGGGGCGTGGTGATAGATAGAGGAGGTTTCTACGAATGTGTCGAGCCAAGCGATGAGAGGGCGGAAATGGTCGAGGAAACGCTCGAGATGTTTAAGGAGCTAGCCCGAAGTGGAGTCATTGACGTGCTAACTAGCTTCTACTCTCACCCGCTAGCTGGCTACATAGCGGATGCGTACGGCTGGCTAGATCTGTTAAGCCACGAACTTAGGATGGGCAGGGAAGTGACGGAGGGCGTTATGGGAGTAGAGCCGCGGGGTGCGTGGTTACCTGAGATGTCATTTTCCATGAAGCTTCTACCCATCTTAGAGGGAGAGGGTGTCGAGTATACGGTTTTAGACGGGATTAACCACTTTGCTGGCGCGTTAGGGGAAAAAGACTCTGTATACCAGCTCTATGCTCTGAAGAGCATTAAAGTGTTCTTCAGGCACACGGGCATCTCAGACCTCTGGAGCTTTAAGTACAGTAACGTGAATAACGTTGGGGAGGCTGAGGCGGGAGCAAGAGATTTAGCTATTCGAATAGTGGCCGAGGCCCACATAAATAAGGCTGAGGTCTTGACGATAGCTCTCGATGGCGAGAATTGGATGGTGCTTCCACGCCCTAAGCCGGCTGCAGCAGTGCTACTGGATAAGTTGCTGGGTTATCTGAGAAGAGCTGAAGAGCTGGGCCTGATAAGACTCGTAAAGTTGTGCGAAGTCGTGGACGAGATAGAGCCGCGTCTCCTAGTAAGCGTCCCCTCTAGGAGCTGGAGGGGAGGGTATGAGAAGTGGTTAAGTGAGAGAAGGAGGATTCAGGAGAGCATTTGGAGGAACGTAGTAGAGGCATATGAATGCTTCAAGGCTCTTCAGAACGCAGTCGGCGTCACAGAGGAGGATGTCGCTTCTCTGATGCACGTAGTCAATAGTGACCACATATGGGCGGAGTTCGCTGATGAGGAGTTCTCAGCTGAGTGGAGGAGGGTGCTGGAGAGCAGGCTAGAGGGCGTGTTGTCGTCAATAAGGATAGTCGGAGCTAAAGGCCATGCTGTTCATGTAATGAACCTCCTGAAGAAGTCCGTGAGAGTTACGATCTATAGGGATAGCGCAGCTAGCCTTACCGAGCTAAAGCCGGGCCTTAACGCCATTAGAGTAGAGGGAGGTGTGATGAGAATAGTGGTGAGGGGGTGGAGGAGGGAGCATCAAGTAGGTAAGCCGATATTGATCAGGCCTAAGATCGAGGGAGGCCTACAGGCCCGATAAGTTTACTTCAGACACCGAATGATATCTTACGTGGATTTGGTGCTTTACTTAGATGCTCATCAGCCTCGCAGGCTCAGGAGAGTTCCCCCTAAAAAGCTGGTAAGAGCTGAAGAACTTCTCGACGAGAAGCTGGATAAAGCCGTCCTCGAGAGAGTGGCTCAGACGTGTTATAAGCCGCTCTTGCAGTTACTGGTCTCGGAGAAGGGGTTAAGGCTGGCTTTGAGACTATCGGGAACCTTGCTTGAACAGATGGAGGCCTGGAGGCCGGACCTATTAGAGCTGGTGAAAGCCTTAGCACGTAAGGGTAAGGTAGAGCTTGTAGCGAGTCCCTACTATAACTCCGTGGCCAGCCTGATAGATGCTGGAGAGTTCGTGGAGCAGGTGAAGCAGCACTTTAAGTTGCTTATCGAGCTCGTGGGGGTGAAGCCCAGGGTATTTGCAAACCCTTTCTTGCTTTACAGTAACGAAGTTGCGTGGCTTGTTGGTGAGGAGTTAGGACTGGATGTGGTAATCGCAGAGGCTTGTCCAAGGGTTCTCGGGTGGCGGGCTCCTTCGTATGTGTACAGGGCGCCTAAGTCGCGCGTTAAGCTTCTACTCAGAGACTACAGGCTTAGCGACGAGGTAGCCTTCGGCCTGTCCACGGGACTACAGGCTAGCGATTACGCGGCTAAGGTCTCGAGGATTGAGGGACAAGTCGTGCTTATAGGATTTCCAGCAGAGACTTTTGGAGAGTTCATTCCAGCTGGTGCAGGAGTTTTCGAGTTTTTGAAGGGTCTGCCGAGGGAGCTATCCAGGTACCCATGGATGAGAATTTCCACGCCTAGCGAGACTGCGCACAGATACGAGCCAGTGGACGAGCTTAATGTACAGGAGCCTGTTACGTGGTTTGAGGGGAAGAACGTTTCAGCCCTAACTGAAAGCCCTCTTCAAGCCGCTGCTCTGGAGATTCTGAGAGAGCTTATGGGGAAGGCTCTCTCCAGCAGTATGGCTAGAGCCTGGAGGTTGTTAACGCAGGCCGATATCCTCTACTCAATGAAGAGCGATATCAGTGCCTTCATGGCATTTGAACGTGCAGCCTGTGCTCTTAGGAGCTCACTAAACTAGCTAAAGGGACATTATCCTTATCAGCTCTTAAGGCGTGTACAGCCTGTGAAGCCGGAGGAATACTTCGGGGTTAATGCTGGCAAGGTGTGGAAGGCATTAAAGGCTTCAGGTCGCCCCATGACCGCTCGGGAGATAGCTAGGGTAGCTGGGCTGAAAATAACGGATGTGTATGGTGCTCTTGGCTGGCTGGGCAGGGAGGGTAAGATAGAGATGCTGGAGGAGGGCAGGAGAAGGCTATATAGGCTCCTTGAGTAGGTGGGGCTCAGCTAACTGTTAGCCAGCTGTAGGGTCCTCATGGCAGTGTTGACCCTATTCTCGAGAATTTCCAGGAGCTTAGCCCTTAGAGCCTCGCCCCTAAGCTCCTTAAGCCCCTCCACGGCTACAGCTGCATCGTAGTCCTCTAAAACCTCGCGTAGCCATTTGGCGAAGTCGCCTCGAGATACGTGGTACTCTAAGCTGGCAACCGGAGCTTTCCTAATAGCACTAATAAACTCGAGCCCACTCCTAGCCTCTAAGGGGAGTGGCACCCCCTCCCCTGTACGAAACGTAAAAGCCTCATCTTTAGACAGTTTCCTCAGCCATAGGAGGGCCAGCCTCCCAGCCCCCCTGTAACGCTCGTAGACTCTGAGCTCGAGATCCGTCACCACTATACATGTAGTTATGAAGGCCTCCGCAGCGCTCCTGAAGGGGCTAAAGTACGTGTGTACCATGCCAGGCCCCCCTCCCTTGGTAGTCATGTAATAGTAGTGGTCACTTATCGTCATGAGCCTCCACAGTCTGGTAAGTAACGGATCACGTAACCCCTTAACTAGCGGCTCCAGCTGTATGACCTCGTTAAACACGATTTTTTGCATATCGTTCTGGAGCCAAGCTGAAAGATCCCTCTCAGGGTCAGCCCACGATACCGTTTGGCTGGGGGGCACGTCCAGCTCGTCCACTGGCTGATGCCTCTCTATGGCTTCACTGGGAGTTGCGAAGCGTAAGTTTTCCCACTTTAAGGCCTCCGAAGGTAGATGCTTGAAGAACTCAAAAATCCCGGTTTCTTCTGGATAGTGCTCCCCGATTGTCTCGTAGTCAATGCAGATGCACACTACCTGCCCCGGAGAGGCGGCGAGCCAGGAGGCGTACTTATCAGCTGTCAGAGGATACTCCTTCCACCATCTAGACGAGAACCTAAATGCTACATCATCGCTGAGCCTGTAATTCCTTAGTAGTACTTTTAGGTTAAGTCCCTTAGCTCTGTACACGTAGTTGGGCGACCTCCAGCCTAGGACTCTTTCAGCTCCTTCTGTGAATACCGCTTTAAACCCCATATCCTGGATTAACACGGCCACGTGATTATCGTATATGAACTCTGTGTTCTCAAAAATTGTAGGCTTGTAGCCCAGCAAGGTCTTAAGTAATTGTTTGTGCTCCGACACTTGGCTCCTAAATTCCTCTTCGCTTATTAGGCAGGCTAGTGAATGGTAGTAGGTTTGACCTACTACTTCAGCCCTAGGGTGTTTAGCCACCTGCCTAAAGAGCTCTAAGGCGTCGGGAGCCCACCTCTCGACCTGCTCCAGTAAGATTCCTGAGAAGCTGTACGATACTCTGAAGTTCGCGTACTCATCCAATAACTCTAGGAATAGGGAGGTGGCTGGAATGTAGCATCTCTCAGCGACTCGCCGAATAACTCTCCTATTCAGGTCCTGGTCTAAGTAGAGGGTCTCTAAATCTCTAATCCGGACACGGCCTCTAGCTGCTGAGTGCTTGATTAGCTTAGCCTTGAAGCGTCTATCAAGCCTATATGGTTGATGGACCTCAAAGAAAAGTATGCAGTCCGGCAATCTCTCCACCGCCGAGTGCGAGAATGTCTAATGGAGTATATAAAGGCGCAGCATCCCGTCCAGCGACTCCTGTATCAAGGATGCTGCCATCACAGTGGCAATTCACAGTATGTGTAAAATTTTGAGGAGGATGTTTAAGAGGAGGATCCTAACAAGCACCGGTACCGTCCCTCTTCGCCCAGCTATTAGCACATCCTTCACGCCGTTCTCGCTCTTCCTGTACTTTAGGCCCTTAATGATAACAACTGGCACTCCCTCACTTGCCTGTTTCATCAGCAGAGCAGCAGCGGCACATAACTCGTCCACCACGATGTCCAGCCCCCCGAACTTGGGCCTGCCGTACATGTCCCTCTCACCGAACTCTCTAGCCAGCGGGTCTATGCCAGACGAGCCCACGGCCACGTCAATAGAGCCCACCTTTCCGTTGGAGAGGAAGACCTCGGTGTCCGCGACTACCACTGCTACATCCCTTCCCGTTATCCTCTTAATGTCCTCCCTCAGCTCCTTAGCCAACGCGTCGAAGTCGTGATTACTAGTTATGGCGTAGCCTGGGGGGACGTTGGAGTAGTCAACGCCCGCATCAGAGGCTATTATACCATTCCGCATCCTCACGATCATCATTGCTTTTACACTCTCAAGCGCCTTCCTAGCAGCTTCTAAATCCTTACTTATCTCGCTTAAGCGATCCCTTAGGAAGCCTGTGGGGATTACTGCGTATACCTTCTCGCTGTTTTGAAGCACTATTTCCGCCTCCACGTGATCCTTCCCCGTAAACTTATGGATTAGTCTAGCTCGCACGCCAGGCCTAATGTCTTTCAAATTCACCAGTAAGCCCTTAGACTTCAGAAGGACTTTAGAGGTCACGACCACTACGTCTCCATCCTCGAGCTCTAGGCCATCCTCCCTCGCAGCCTCAATTATGATCTTAGCCAGGTTAACTGGGCCCTCAATCCTGGGCAGTTCCAGCCCGTAGAGTGCCAGCTTCTTCACGTACATGAGGTACCCGCCTTAGCTATTAACGCTCCAGCAGGAGTCAGCTAGAAACCGCGCAGCTATGGCTCGAGCTATGCCGCTCCGAGGTTGATAGCCTTTACTGGTTAACGATTGTTGCGTCACAGATCTACCCAGCACGAGGATAGGAAGACTAGACTTACACGAGCATGCTAGAGAGCTTAACATGACTTACAAGTGGCTCTTCCCAGGCAGTTACACACTAAAAATGACATTCTCGTATATGGCATGTCGAACACGCTAAATTTTTACGTTATCATTTCTATTTAGAAACTTGAGTGAGGGTGTAGATGAGGCGGCTGTCAGCTGTCTCTCTACTCCTCACAGCCCTGCTCGCTGTAGCTCTTCTGCACAGCGCTTGTTAGCAAGTGGGCAAACTGTTGAGAGGCGCGATGTAAGGGGAATCGTCACTAGAATTAAGGGCATGGCCTTCCACCTATACCTACCCGAGCGGCGCTGCTTCGTAATCATAGTGCCCTCCGAGGGAGTCAAGTATAGTGTATCGCCTGGCGACTACGTCAGAGTTGTGGGGTACACTCCCTACGTGTACCTCGTCAAGATAGATCCCATCACTGGCCTCGTGTTCACTGTAGGCTGGTTCATTTGGGCTGAGAAGGTCACGGTGCTGGGGAAGGCCGTTGACTTGTGGGTCGATAAGGGCTGTGGCTCGGTATACAGCGTGGGTGAGAGAATACAGGTGTTCTTTAAGCTGAGCTTTGTCGAGGCGAGGGTCAGGCTGATCGTCGATAAGCCCAATGGCAGAGTTCTAATCCTGGACAGGGTATTGGGACCTGGCACGTATAGGCTGGGGGGCGTCGTGGGGGAGCCCCCGGGCAGGCGGTTGCTGACTTTAGAGGTTCGCCTGCCGCTTAGCGAGGAATGCATGCCGCCGGAGTACTACGAGTATGAGCCATTGCTGTGTGCATGTGTGTTTGATGCCGTGTGGGGCGCGGGCCTCATAATTAAGGATCATTGATGTAGCAAGCGAGCTTGAGGAATGTAGTGAGGCTCTACTATACGTGACGATAATCAACGAGGGTAAAGGTCCCGCCCCTGCCTCGACGCTTGCCGTATTACTAGGTAACACGGTGTTAAAGGAGGTGGAGGTGCCGCCCATAGAGCCTGGAGGATCTAGAGTAGTTGAGCTGAAGTTTACGATCCCTTGCTGCAGCCATCCAATGATCTGAGGATAGTGGCCGATTACTACGACACGGTTAGGGAACAGGATGAAGGTAATAATGAGTATGTATTGAGGGGCGTCATTAGAGCCAGGAGCCCTGAGTTCTCCATATCTATTTCCCGAACTATAGTGATTGTCGGTGTAAAGACCAGGTTAAGGCTCACGGTAACCAATGGGGGGAGGGGCAAGGCTACGGGCGCTCGCCTGGAGATCGATCCACCGCCTGGCCAGCTTGGAGGCAAAGAGGATGTGGGCGAGGATCCTGATTAGGCTGGCTAGGACTATATGCTGCTGTCCTCCTGAAAGCTCTACAGCTACACGTGATAGAGGCTCTAGGGCTCGTAACTGCTGCTCTGCTACTACTGGAAGCTGTATGGCATAAGCTCAAGGGGGGAAGGGATACTGTCTAAGCTCATGGGAGGCTGAAGGGAGGAAGGAGCAGCACAGTAGATCGCTTCGCGGCGGATGCGGGCTAGCAGCTGCTAACCCCTCCTCCGTATTTCGATTCTCCCGGCTGAGGGCACCTTGAGCAAGACCATTCTCTCTCCAACTCTCACGTAGCCGTCAGCTGTACTACTGATCAGCTGCTCCAAACTGCTGTACTCCTTGAGAGGTTTGCCGTCGACGTGGGGAGCTACGATGGGAGAGTTTAGCACTGCGAGGATTAGCGTCTTAAGGAGGGGGTCACCCTCGAGCGCTAGCTCAAGCCTGTTAGCATCCGCCGTCGAGATATTAGCCTTGGCGTAGCCCGAGATGAATATGGGCAGTGCGGGCCACTCCTCGCGCTCGACTATGTGGATCAGCTTAGCAGACCACTCGTCAAGCTGGAGATCTAGTCTCTCCTCCACCTCCTCGACATCCCTGGTCTCGAGGTCGCAGGCTAGGGCCGGGTACTTCACCCCTATCTCATTGAGGTCTATTGAGAACTTCTTAGCCTCACCTCTGAGGTTTAAGAGACCTAGAGCCTTGATCGGCTTCCAGCCGCCAATACTCATCTCAGCTACTAGCACGCTGGGCGGCGTTTCCATGAAAGTCGAGGTTAGGGGCCTAGCTGGAGCATCGTAGACTGGGTAGAGCGCTAGGAGGTCTAACCTAGCTCTCTCGGCGGGATCGCCGTAGTACACTACTGACCTCCTGGAGCTCACTAGGCTCCACACTACGTGGATCAGCCAGCTCTGCTGACCAGTTATAAGGGCGTCGGGATCCGGCGGCATTAGCTTTGAGGACCAGAAGCACTCCTTGAAGAATACGTCGGCGAACCTAGCTATGTCCTGGGGCTTCTCCGTCGACCTGTAAGTCACGTCGGCTGAGACCCTCACCGACACCGCATTCCTGAACTTAGCTACACTAGGGACGTCGGGGCATGCCTTCAGCATGATTCCCAGTCCATGCTTTGCTGCAAGATCATCGATGTAGTCCATGAACTCGTTGTACAGCTTCATCGTTGTCAGCGTTTCACCCTCGAGGAACTCGAGGGATGGAGTGATGTATGAGAAGGTGCCTATGTCGAAGGTGAGCGCGTCCACGCCCCATGACTTGTAAGTCTCGAAGAGTTTCTCCAGGTACTCACGTGCATCCTCGCTCATCACGTTCATGTAGGCCCTGCCCAGCCTATCCACGTACACTTCACCGCCAGCCTTGATGAACATGTCTGGCCTCTCCTCGATCAGATGAGAGGTCTTGTCAAACACCGTGAATGATACCCACAGCACCGCCTTGAGCCCCATCTCGTGAAGCCTCTTCACCGTACTGGCGACCCCCCTCGGAAAAGTCCTCGAGTTTGCGATCCAGTCATAGGCTGAGGGGTAAGCGGTGTCCCTCCTCTGCCAGCCATCATCTATTACCACGTACCCATAGCCGTATTGCCTCAGCTTAGATGCAACGAATTCCGCCTCCCTCTCGATGATGTCCTGACTTATCTTGGTGTAATAGTACCCGAAACTTATCCACCCCCTACACCTAAGTGGGAAGTCATCGACGCGGAGCGGTCGCTTAGCTTTATTGAATTCTAACACCAGATCAGCGTAGCGCTCCAGGAGCTCTACTGGGCTCTTGCCAAGGAGGAACACCACCTTATCCAGCTCTACCGAGCCTCCAGGGTCTAAGACCACTCTGTCATGGTCAAGGAGCGTGTCCAGCGATACCCTGGGGTATCCGCCCTCAACGCTAGTCTTGAGCCTGGCCTTGCCGAACTCTGAGGTGAGGGAGGCGATTACCGCACATGTCTTGTCTTCCCGGCTGCAGAATACGATGGGAGTGTAGAGGATCTGTGAGTACTTCTTGGAGAAGTGCAGGGGGAATGCCCAGAACTCCTTGTGACATATGTCTATGTTCCAGAGGGGGAGGAGGTCGCCATATAGAGTAACTAGGGGAGATGCCTCCCGCACCACCACTCTCCTCCTAGCCTCATGTACGCTCAGCCAGGACACTAAAGCATCGCCAGAGCGGCTGAGCATCATGTGATGTTCAACTCGGCAGAGGGGGTGCTCCATCTCCACCTTTGTAGTATACCACTCATCCTCCTCTGTCACCTCATGCCCGTGGTACCTCAGGAGCGGGAATGCTCTCTCCCCATTTATCAAGAGGTTCACATGGCCGTTCTTCACCAGAGGAACCCGTCCATAGCTTATGTGAAACATGAGCTTTCTGAGGTCGTAGGTCAGGTCCAGAGAGCCTGCTGATACCCTCAATTCGCTCGACGTGCTCATCGCGATACACCTGGCGCTGACCACAAATATCTGTAACCCAGCTTGATGAGCGCTGAGGCGGCGGAAGAGTAATAAGCGCCGCCTCAGCTAAGCCCTGGTGATGTGTAAACAGTCGGCTGATCTGTGAGGAGCCCGAAGTAAGCTGATAAGAATCGTACAGCCTCCTCGCCGGGGATGGGTCCTCCTATTGAGCGGCCTCCTCTAAGGCTTTGGCATCATCCTCAGAAGCTGCCCATGTCTGGATGAGTATGCGGCCTCTGCGGAACTCCTGCAGGAAGCCTGAGACACGGGTGGGGGGCATAGCTACTACGAGCGCCTTGCCTGCGCTTAGGATCCGGCGGTATAGCCCATACCACTTAGGCGAGCCGCAATCGTGGCCGCGCAGTTCCTCCCTGGCTCCCGGGACCCACTGTACCCCCGTCAGCTCGTCAATCTCTAGGAGGTATTTCAGATGAGGTATTTGGCCAGGCCCGTCTAAGTGATAGATCGAGTACTCTAGCCTGTTGCATTGCTCCCTTATGTGTGAAGCTACGAATTTAGCGAAGATGCTCGGCGACATCATGAACGCTATATCGCACTGGAAGGGGTACCACCTCTCTCTACACCAGATCCCCA
>QMRZ01000031.1 GCA_003649495.1 Thermoprotei archaeon
ATCCCCACCTTCTCCACGTACTCTTTTAAGGCCCTCGAGTCGGCTCTAAACCTCATGGTGAGCCCTATCAAGAGGGCTCTGCCATACTTCCTGCTCGCCTCATACATCTCCTTAACTTGGCGAGCCGTTATAGCCGGCGGCTTCTCGCAGAGCACGTGCTTGCCCTCTTTCAGGGCATTTACTGTCATCTCATGGTGCAGGTAGTTAGGTGTAGCCACTACGACGGCGTCCAAGTCGCTACGAGCTATTAAGTCGTGGTAATCAGTATAGAGGTGTTCGACTCCAAACTCACTCTTCACATACTTCAGCTCCTTCTCATCTATGTCACAGGCAGCGACTACCTCAGCCCCTATCCTCTTTAAATTACGTATGTGTATCTTGCCTATGGACCCGCAACCTATTACCCCCACTCTCAAGGTGCCGCCCCTGTAAGGAGTTTGATCCAAACTTTATAGGTTACCGCTATCAATTACTGTTAGAACTGTTTAGCTATTAACACATAATATTTAAACCATTCACACAGGTAGACCCTCTGTGAGGACGTCTGAGATCTCGAGGAGAGTCGCGTTCACAAGCTTAGGAGCTGCGCTCTACGCTATAGGCGCCTACGCGACTGCTTACATTGAAAGCCCGTGGGGGATGGGGCAGTTTAGACCGGCGGTCATCATACCCAGTATATTTGCTATACTATTCGGGCCGTGGGTTGGTGGAGTTAGTGGGGCGGTAGGCACACTGATAGCTGACTCCGTTAAGCACGGCACCCTCTACATCCCTAGCCTAATAGCAGCTGTGCCCGCCAACTTCCTAGCTTTCTACCTATTAGGCGCTCTGCTCAGGGGGAGGTTCAGGTGGCCGAGGTTCATAGCTGCATCTGTACTCTCCCTAGCTACAGGTAACGTACTGTGCGCTGTGCTGTACACCTCTTACAAGTCACTAATAGGCGTGCTGCCTCCACAGCTCGTACCAGGCTTGATCACTGGGCTGAGCTTATGGTGGTTTGCAACAATGGTGCCTTTCCAGCTCCTCGCATTACCACCTGTGCTCAAGGTTATAGTGAGCACACTCCCATCTCTTGCACCTCTGGACGTCAGGGAGGAATGCGTGAGTGGTAGCACTCCTAAGAGGGAGATGATAGCTACCCTGTGCCTCACAGGAGCATTAATGATCATTGTGGGCCTAGCAGTTCTCCTTTCACAGAGTGTTGCATCGTTCTTCGTCGGAGCGCTCAGCCCCGGCCTCAGAGAGATGGTAAAATCCCTAGTCGCGGCCATGTTCTCGGCTACTGGCGTGATGCTGATAGTCGCTAGCGCGTTCATAGCAATCCTTAAGTGAGCTTCCTAGAGCGATCAGAGAGGCTTATTAGCCTTTAGATCCACATGATTGGCAGTGAAGCCTAGGATCGGGTGGCTCGACTCCGCGGCTATAATGATAGTAGTGTTCCTCTTCATCAGTATTCCACTGTTGGCCTTCATCCTGGTGGTAAGTGGCTACGGAGTCGCCTCATCGATAGCTCGATATGCTCTCACCGGTGATAGGAGCGAGCTTATCGCCGCATCGCTCTGGCTAGTCGCATTCTTCGCAACGGCTCTCGCCATGTGGTACGTGGTTAAGTGGCATAGATCCTAGCTTAATCTGAGACTACAGCGCTCATCACCACATTGTGTATCAGCCGCCTAGCTCTATTCAAGCAGCGGTTCTCCCTAGTTGGGTGAACCCTGTTAGTCAGCAATATCACGAATAGATCGTATACAGGATCTATCCACAGCGAAACCCCAGTGAAGCCTGTATGTCCATAAGCCTTAGGCGACATCAGATCGCCGCAGCTACAAGGCCTCGTGTTAAGCACCCATCCTAAGCCTCGCCGCTCGCCCAGTCCCTCTGTGTGGTTCCTCGTCGCGCACTCCACTGATGCGGGGCTTAGCACCCTAACGCCCCCATACTCACCTCGGTTAAGCATCATCTGTGCGAAGACCGCTAAATCCTGAGCCGTGGAGAATAAGCCCGCATGGCCAGCCACTCCCCCCATGAACCAAGCATTCTCATCGTGTACCTCTCCCCTTAGTACCCGCTTCCTATACCTGCAATACTCGGTAGCTACTGCCCTCTCCCTAAGCTCCGGAGGAGGATTAAACATCGTATCCCTCATCCCGAGAGGCTTGAATACCAGCTCTCTAGCTAACCTGTCTAGGGACTCTCCAGCGACGTGCTCCAGGATCTCGCCCAACAGGATGAAGCCTAGATCGCTATAAACTACGCGCGTACCAGGCTCGTACTCAAGCTCCAGCGTGGAGATGTACCCAGCCACCTCCTCTCTCGATGTTAGAATTGAGAAGAGCGGCGCATAGGCCGGTAAACCTGAAGTGTGAGTCAGTAAATGCCAGAGCCTAACTTTATTCTTAGGGCCGCCGCTAAATGCTGGGAGATAAATCGATACGGGGTCATCGAGACTCATGAGTCCTTCCTCCACCAGCTTCAGAGCTACGGTGGTCGTGGCTACAACCTTTGTGAGACTTGCTAAGTCGAAGAGCGCGTCTACCCTCATCTTCTCTGCATGGGGATAGAGTGAGGAGTAGCCGAATGCCTCGAGGTACGCCACCCTGCCATGCCGCGCCACTAGCAGCACAGCACCGGGGTAACAGCCCTGTTTAACATGCTCCTCCACTAGCTGGTTAAGCCTAGCTAGCTTCTCGGGGTCGAAACCCAATGACTCAGGATCGCCTCGGGGGAGGCGCACAAGCTAGAACTCACCATAGCAGTAATTAACTGCTCCTCAAAGGTGAAGCTGCATGAGCGTGGAGGAGCTGAAGAGGAGGGATCCTGAGGGATACTATGTCGTAACGGTTAAGCGTGGAGAACTCTCCAGGCTCGGGAGGCTTGTTCAAGGTGTGAGGATTGAGGAGGCTGGAGAGCTGGTGATCATAAGGACTAAGAGTAGGTCGCTCGCTAAGCTTATCCTGAGGAAACTCGGCAGGCTTATCTAAGCTTAGAGCGTTTTTATTAAGCCTTGACTGATGTCTAACATGTGGGGAAGAGGGGTTTAACGCTCTCCTTATTAGCCCTCCTCACAGCGATCATTACTGGGTACATGTTCCTTACAACGAGGGGAGGGGGGAAGAGGGGTACCGCAGATATGTTTGCACTCTACTTGCCGTGGGATGACTCCAGCGATACAGTGGTCAGCCTCAGCTCACGACTCCATAAGCCAGCAGGCAAGTACGGGCATGTCCACGTGGGGCCTGACGGGCACTTGTATGTAGGCAATAAGCGTGTCAAGTTTTTAGGTGTGAACATCTGTGGGAGTGCTGCATTCCCGAAAAAAGATGATGCCGAGAAGATTGCTGCAAGGTTGGCTAAGTTCGGCGTTAACTGCGTCAGGTTCCACCACATGGACGCCTTCTGGGAGAGCTTCAACATATTCGATAAGAGCTACGGCGACACCAGACACCTAAATCCTGCAGCCCTTGAGAGGCTGGACTACTTCATTGCTAAGCTGAAGGAGAATGGGATTTACGTGGATCTCAATCTCCTGGTCTCGAGGAGGTTCAGAGCTGCAGATGGCCTACCCCCAGAGATAGAGGAGGTTGACTGGAAGGATCAGCAGGTACTGGGCTTCTTCGTCGATAAAGTTAGGCAGCTCGAGAAGGAGTATGCTAGACAGCTACTACTACACCGGAATCCGTATACTGGCATGACGTACGCTGAGGACCCGGCTGTAGCCTTCGTCGAGATAGTTAACGAGAACGGCCTGATACACTCCTGGCTGGGAGGAGTCATAGATAGGCTACCTCAGGTATTCAAGGATGAGTTAAGAGCCAAGTGGAACGAGTGGCTGAGGAGAAAGTACGGGTCACAAGAAAGGCTGTTAGAGGCCTGGGGAGGCCGCATCCGTGTCGGCGAGGAGATGCTACTCAATGGGAGGTTTGAAGAAGATCTGGAGGGCTGGAGCGTAGAGGTTCACGATGGGGCTCAAGCATCTTACGACATAGTCGAGCTAGACGGCATGAAAGCCTTGAGGATAGAAGTCTTGAAGAAGGGGTCCGCGAACTGGCATGTCCAGTTCAACTACCCAGGCCTCACAATTGAGGAGGGGCGGACTTACGTAGCGACCTTCATGGCCAAGTCCGATGATGAGGCCACTATTCTAGTCTCGCTTAGGCAAGCTCATGAGCCTTGGAAGGCGCTATCCAACGTTGTGGAGGTGAAGCTTACTAGGGAGTGGAGGACGTATAGGATAGCGCTAGCCGCATTAGGCTCTGACTCGAATGCTAGGCTTGATATAACTAATCTCGGCGCATTGGAGACCACGTACTACTTCGCCAACTTCTCGTTGAAGCCCTTCACAGGTGCAGCCCTTAAGGAGGGGGAGAGTCTGGAAAGAGGGACTATTAACATCTTTACGCTATCAGAGTATTGGAGTAGGCCGCCGAGGGCTAGGAGGGACTGGATTGAGTTCCTCTGGGAGTTAGAGAGAGATTACTTCACGGACATGTATCATTTCCTTAAGAATGAGCTAGGAGTTAAAGCCCTAGTGATAGGGACGATAGCTGGCTGCAGCACGCTTAACATAATGGCAGGACTTGATGTAGTAGATACTCACGCTTACTGGCAACACCCCGTGTTCCCCGGGAGACCCTGGGACCCCAATAACTGGTACGTGATAAACGAGCCCATGGTAAACCACCCGGAGGAGGGCACTATACCCTGGCTAGCTCTCAGGCGCGTGTATGGGAAGCCATTCACCGTGACGGAATATAATCACCCAGCACCTAACATGTACGATGCAGAGGCTTACGTCACACTAGCTACCTACGCAGCACTACAAGACTGGGATGGGATCTTTGCCTTTGACTATGGGAGCTTAAACGACTGGGATTCTAGGAGGATACGCGGATACTTCGATATCGATCAACATCCCGCCAAGATGGCCACTTTAATTCTAGCCCACATGATCTTCGTGAGAGGCAATGTTGAGCCAGCTCACGAGCTGATCGCGGAGGAGCTCAGTCCAGAGAGCGAGATAGAGCTGATAGCGAGGGGCAAGGTATGGGCATGGGATCTTCCCAGCGGGCGTCACTTAGGCATGAGCCCCTCTACACCCCTCATACATAGAGTAGCCATCGTGACCGGAGGAGTAGCTAAACCCCGCACAGCTACTAAACCTTCTAGCGCTAAAGGAGGAGGACCAGTCTACGAGTCTGATAATGGCCAGGTTATCTGGAACTGTAGTGAGGGAGGAAGGGGAGTATTAGTGGTAAACACTGCTAGAACTGTGGCAATTGTAGGCTTTGGCGGTGGTAAACACTTTGACTTTGGGACAGTGATCATACAGCCTGGCGAGACCCTGCTAGGGGGATACGCTGTAATAGGCCTTACCGCGGTGGATGATAAGGCCTTAAGAGAGAGCCGGAGGATGCTGCTAATAGCGGTGGGCTACGTAGCCAATACTGGCATGGAAGTGAGAGAGTATGGAAGTAACAAGGTGGTTGCTAGGATAGCCCCCGGCAACGTGAGGGTAGAGACGTTTAATGGGAAGATCACGTGTAGCGGCAGCTGGGGACGAGCACCAACTCTCGTTGAGGGAGTGAGGGCTACCATAGCTATACGAGCTGAGGGAGGGGTAGAGGTGTGGGCGCTCGATAACCTCGGCAATAGGAAGACTAGAGTGCCTGTCGACGTTAAGGGAGAGTGGGCCATCTTCACGATAGGGCCTGAGTACGAGACTATATGGTATGAGGTGGTTAGGAAGTGAAGACTCCTGTACAGCACCCGCATAGAGGAGTTTTAGCGGGGGCGTTTGATGAAGGCTGAAGAGGAGCGGGAACTACTAAGAAGAATAGAGACCAGGCTGAGGGAGATAGAGGCTAGGCTCGAGCGGCTTGAAGCAGCTATTTCACCTGGGAAGCTCGGAGGCTCGGGCTTCTCCGAAGAAGAGCTCGCAGCTGAGGCTCTCGCCTTGGTACTGAGACTATTCAGGTTTGGAGGCTCAGCTCTTGAGGCCGCCAAGGCAGTCCGGAGGCTTGCGAGAGCACGAGTATTAGCGCGCTGCATCTCGGATAGCATCTCCAGGGCTATACTAGAGGTGATCGCGATTAAAGGGCCTCTGAACATTTCTACCTTAACGCTAGAGCTTAGGAGGTATAGGGGGAGGGCTTCACGTAGGATAGTTTCAGCCAGGGTTAGGGAGATGGCTGAGAAGGGGCTTGTTAAAGTGACGGTTAAGGGTAGGGAGAAGGTGGTCGACCTGCCCGATTAACGTGAGTGAGTTCTGACCACCAACTACACTGAATCTTTAACTCAGTGGACGATGATTCATTAACGTGATGAGCGGCAAGGAGGGAGTAGAGGAGAGAAGCGAAGCCGAAGAGGTTAAAGAAGTATTAAGCGCTATCAGCGGCTTCCTTAAGGAGATAACTCCCATTGTAAAGGAACTCATAGGGATCGTGTTAGGAAGCTTCAGGGGAGATGCCTTAGGCAAGGAAGTTGGCGAGTTCTACAGGAGCCTCGTGGAGGCAGGCATTAGTGAGGATAAGGCAGTAGAGCTTGCTGAGGAATTCCTAAAGCGGAAAATGAAGCTGCTTAACTTAGCCGACGTGCTATCACGCCTCATCCCGAGGAGGGAGGTCGAGGTAGAGGAGAGGAAAGAGCGGAAAGAAGAGTGAAGAAATGCTGCGGGAGGCTCTCCGCCTCCTGAAAATCTCCCTAGCTGTGATCCCCCCACTACTAAGATTATTTGTGACTGCCCTTAGCTTTTTAGTCTACGATATTAGCTTGAGACTCCGGGTGAGGATGGAGATTACAAGGTTTAAGCTCTCATGTAGGAGGTACGTCAAGAGTCATCACCTTGAGAGGTTATGTAGAACCTATGGTGAGGAGCTTAGAGGAGCTGTAAAGGAGCTAGCACCGCTCAGCCTCGTTAGCCACCTTAAAGGCCTGAGGGGAACTATGGCCGTATCACATGAGGCGCTTCCCGAGTTAATAGGCTCCAAGGATTAGGAAGTCGGTTGTGAAGCTAACCTCATACAGAGCTGAGACTTCGAGCTTGAGGCTGTTAAGCCATCGGCACGAGTAAGAGCTGAACCGTGTGTACATGCCTCACATTAATTAGCATGTCCAGTTGGAGTACGCTCGTGAGTTCGAGGACCGAGGAAAATAAAGTAGTTTTAGAGGCGGCTGGCTTTAGGCTGGAGTTTGAGCCGTACATGGCCATTAAGGGCAAGCTTTCTAGGCCCCTAGCCGTGTCAGGCGAGGGAGATAAAATACATATAGAGTACAGCGAGGGTGAAGGGCGATTAACGCTCACAGAGTGGAATGCCACTACAATAGTGGTAGAAGCGTCAGCCCGAGAAGGATTCACAGAGAATGGAGTTATAATCGAGCTAAAGTCGAGGCTCGAGGGATGCGTTAAGCTGCTCCTCTACCATTACACTTACGACCCTGAGGGATACTTTGGGGAGGCAGAGGAGCCCTATCCCTACCCGCAGTTGAGAGAAGCTGGGGAGCTGCAGTATTGCCCGTGGAGCTACCCAGTACACGTGAACAGTCTAGATAACTTGCCGAGGAACCTCAAAGTATCCCAACTACTAGCTAGAGGAGACGGTGCCTACGCCTTCCTCTTACCAATATCTAATGCCGGCGCTAGGGCACACCTAACAAGGTTTGAGGGAGGCTTTAGCGTGATCCTCGACACGGGGCTTAGGGGGCCATGGACCCGTGCCCTCGTACTGGCATTATCTGCGTCCCCCAATCCCTACAAGGCGGTTAAGGACGCATACGAGGCTGCCATGACTCTAGCTGGAAGAGCACATCTACTGAGGAAGCATAAGCGCCTGCCAGAGGTCTTCAAGCACTTGGGCTGGTGTTCGTGGAACGCGTTTTGGCGCGAGCCCAGTGAGGAGAAGATACTTGCCGCCTATAAGTCCCTGCTGGAGTCGGGGGTTAAGCCCGGGTTTGTACTCATTGACGATGGATGGCAAGATGAGGAGAATAGGAGGATCAAGAGCCTGGAGCCGGACCCGCGTAAGTTCCCGAGGGGCTTCAAGAACCTGGTGAGGAAGCTTAAGGATATGGGGGCTAAGTACGTGGGGCTGTGGCATACGCTCAACGTACACTGGAATGGAGTGGCTAGTGGTAGTAAGCTGGCAGAGGAGTTCCGCGAGTACCTGCTAGAAGTCGACGGGTACTTAGTCCCTGATCCCTCTAGGTCATTTGAATTATTCAAGGAGTGGTACGGGAGACTCAAGAGCTGGGGCTTCGACTTCGTGAAAGTTGATAATCAATCATTCGTGGGCTACGCCTACAGGGGTAAGCTACCCATAGAGGAAGCTGCGCGCCTATTGCACGAGGGGCTTGAGGCGGCCGCGCACCTGTATGCGCTCGATGTCCTAAACTGTATGGCTCAGGAGCCGGAGAACTCCTTTAACTGGATAAGGTCTGCAGTATCGAGGAACTGTGTAGATTACATAGTTCCTCACAAGAGCTCAAGGGATAAGCTACACATACTATTTAATGCATATAACGCGCTCTGGATGTCCCAGTTAGTCTGGCCGGACTGGGATATGTTCCAGAGCCACGACCCTTGGGCTCTTCCACAGGCTGTAGCTAGAGCCGTAAGTGGGGGGCCAGTGTACCTGACAGATGAACCGGGAAGAACGAATCCAGAGGTGGTTAAGCCGCTAGCCTTCAGCGACGGTTCTCTCCCATTGCCTGATGAGCCAGCACTGCCTACTGAGGATTCCCTGATGAGGGATCCCTATAATGAGCCAGTACCGCTAAAGGTGTTCAGCAAAGCCTCAGTGGATGGGGCTGGAGTCTACGGGATCGTTGCTGCCTTCAACATCACGCGGGATGATGTAAGCGTCAGGGGCTCTGTAACGCCATCAGATGCCCTGCTCCCAAAAGGCGAGTACTTGATTTATGAGTATTTCTCTGAGGCGCTGTGGATAGATGGGAAAGCTGAATTTGAGCTAGAGCCGATGGGGGTGAAGCTCTTCATAATAGCTCCAAAGCACTCGTGGCTTACGGCCATAGGTACCAGGGACGTCTATGTGATGCCTAAAGCCATAACCTCATTAATAGTTCTCGAAGACGAGGCTATCCTTAGGATGAGGGAACCAGGCTTATTGGTCGCAAGAGTAGAGGGGAACGTTAGGGCTTACGGTGGCACAATTCAGGAGACAGAGCCCCTGCTAAAGGTGAAGTGTCATCAACGCGTGATACGGCTCCGCTTAGTACGCTAGTTGAAGCCCCTCCCTCACCTACTTTATATTTGAGCCCATGACGTGTTAAGATGTGTGTGCTGGCAAGAAATTAAGACTTAACAGGATATTCCGCAGGAGTACTGGGCGGACTGTCATAATAGCTCTCGATCATGGTAGGCGGCATGGCCCCCTTAGGGGGATAGAAGACCTCGGACAAGTTGTAGAGAGGGTGTTAAGAGCTGAGGTGGATGCTCTGATGATGACGCCAGCGATGATTGAGAGGGTGGCGGACTGTATAGCTGGCCGCGTATCGGTGATAGCGAGGATTGATGGCACTGGGACTGTGAAAGGCCCTGACGAGACTGATGATAGGCTGATAGCCTCAGTAGCGAGGGCGGTTAAAGTAGGGGCTGACGCAGTTTCAATAATGGTGTACTTAGGATCTCCTAGAGAGGCACAGAACCTTGAGAAGCTGGCTAGAGTAGTCGAGGATGCTGATGCTTATGGCATGCCCGTGCTGGCCGAGGTCCTGCCTAGGCCGCCACACCTGCCTGAGGTCCGTGATAGCCGGGTGGTGGCATACGCCTCTAGAATAGCAGCTGAGCTGGGTGCCGACGTTATTAAGACTTACTATACAGGAGATGGGTTTGAGCACGTGGTTAGGTGCACGCCAGCTCCCATAGTAGTACTAGGAGGACCGAGGAGGGAGGCACACCTAGCACCTCTTGTGGACGCATACGAGGCGATTAAGAGAGGCGCACGAGGAGTAGCTTATGGTAGAAACGTATTCCAGTTCGAGAGGCCAGAGGTAATGGCTAGAGCCCTCTTATATGTGGTGCATGAGAGAATAAAGCCTAGAGAAGCTATGGAGAGAGCATTAAGTGATCTCAGCTAATGACCAGCACGTCGGCAGAGTTAAGCGGCCTCGGCCCCGGTGGAGGCCGCTCACAGCTCGCCGACGTGCAATTATCCTCACAGGCCCTTACTCCTTTTGTAATGACGCAGTATAAGGTCTTCACCTCACTCAATCGCGGCAATACTTATATCACGCCTGAAGCATTACTCGAGAGTGGGACCTCTCCTACTCGGAGTAGACCTGGGTACTACATCCGCTAAGGCAGCGCTCTTCGAGGTCGAGAGCGGTAGGATAGCGGCATATGCATCCCGCGAGTATCCCACATACTATCCCAAGCCCGGCTGGGCTGAGCAGGACGCTCGAGACTGGTGGGAGACGATATGCCTAGTAATTAGGGAGGCATTATCTAAGGCTAGGGTCGATCCCTCATCAATACTGGGGGTGGGGGTAAGTAGCCATAGGGAGGCAGTAGCACTCGTCGATAAGGCGGGTAGAGTGCTTGACAGGGTGATCATATGGATGGATAAGCGCTCAACGCCGCAAGCCGAGTGGGTGAGAGAGAACCTGGACGTTAATGAGCTGTATAGGCGTACCGGGTTAATAGTTGACCCCACCTTCACAGCTACTAAGCTCATGTGGCTGAGAGAGAATAGGCCTGAGATCCTAAGGAGGGCTAGGTGGGCGCTGCAGCCCAAGGACTACATAGTGTATAAGCTGACTGGTAGGGCCATCACTGACTACTCAGTAGCGTCGAGGACTATGCTCTTCGATATACGGACACTTGAGTGGGCTGATGATCTATTCGAGGATATGGGCCTAGCCGAGTATAGGAGCCTATTCCCCGATCCGGTGTACTCGGATGAGGTGGTCGGGGAAGTGACCGGGGATGCTGCACAGGAAACCGGCCTGGCGCCGGGTACACCAGTGGTGGCTGGAGGCGGAGATAGAGGCTGTGAAGTGCTCGGCGCTGGCGTGCTCGACTCCCGGAGGGTTGAGGAATCAACTGGGACAGGGTCTACTACTGCTACAACAGTAGATGAACCCCTGGTGGATCCCTTAATGAGGGTAGTAACTACAGTTCACGTAATCAGGGGGAAGTGGAGCGTAGAAGCGGGGATGGCGACTGGTGGCGCAATCCTACGATGGTTCAGGGATCAATTTGCTCAGGGAGAAGCCATGCTGGCTAAACTCTCCAGGAGGAGGGCGTATGAGTTCCTAGACATGGAGGCTGAGTACATCCCGCCGGGCTCTAATGGCTTGATAGTGCTGCCCTTCTTCGCTGGGGCGAGAGCGCCACGCTGGAACCCGAAGGCCAAAGGCGCGATCTTCGGTCTTACGGTCTACCACACGAGGGCTCATGTCTTCCGCGCTCTAATGGAAGGGGTGGCCTACGAGATTAGGAAAATATTGGAGGTGCTCGAGGAGCTGGGAGTTAGATGTGAGGAGCTCAGGCTTCTTGGCGGAGGAGGCAAGACGCCCACGTGGGCTCGGATAAAGGCTGATATCACTGGTCGTAGAGTAGCGATACTTGAGTTCCTGGACGCGGCCCTGGTAGGCGACGCTATACTAGCCGGTATAGGGGTCAAAGTTCTCAAGAATTACGAGGAAGGTGTCAGGAGGTTTGTACGAGTTAGGCAGGTGATATGGCCCGACCCTGCAAGGCGGCGCGTGTATGATAGTTACTATAAACTCTATGAACGGCTAGCAAGCATCCTCGAGCAGTTCTACGAGGAAATTGATAAGCTCGTTGAACAGCCGGTGAGAGAGGTGCCATGGGATATCAACAGGCTAATTCACCTGCTCTTTAAGCTGGAAGAGAGCAACTAGCCCCTAACGCCGGCCTTTTAACCACGTACGCTGAGGAAATATAAGAGGAGATGCTAGGGCGTGAAAACCGCTGTAACACAGCAGAGGATTTGGGAGAGGTAGAGTCGATGTTGAACCTCGCTTACGCGAGTCTTGTAGCAGCTTCAAGGCTCATGCATGATAGGAGGATGAGGCGCAAGATGCTACTTGAGGCAGCGCTTAGCCGTACGGCGCTGATTACCCCTGACTTGATAGGTGCTCTCTACATTAAGAGCTGCCTCTCAATCATGAGAAAAGTATCTAAAAAGCTCGAACAGGCAGCGGAAAAGGCCGATCCTGCCTTGAAGTCTAAGCTGAGGGAGTTGGCAACCGCCCTTTCGAGAGGCAGGAGTGACGTAGGCGAGTTAATGGAGCTAGTAATTAAAGCTAGGGAGGAGGTTAGGCACGTGAAAGAACTTTTAGCTACATCCTCACCTGCCAGCTATAGTGAGGCCTCTGAAGCATAGAGAGGGGGAGTAGCTGGCACCTACGTGGGCTACGTCGCTGCCTACTGCAACCAGCTTCTGCTTCACCATCTCCCAGAAATTCCCCACAATTATCACGCCCTTAACTGGCTCTCTCTCCTCGCCATCTACCACTAACATCCCCTGAGACACTGTAGCTGTAAATGCTCCACTCACGGGGTTAGAAAGCCAAGCGCCTATAGTGTCGTATACTACCAGGCCTCTCTGCACATCTCTCACGAGCTCCTCCAACTCGCCCTTGCCGGGCTTTACTAGGAGGTTATTCGGAGCTGGCCGAGGCCTGGACCATGGCGCCCTGTGAGCATTTCCTGTGGACTCCCTCTCCTCTCGGAAAGCGGTATAGGAGTCGTATAGGAAGGCCCTCAGGACGCCCCTCTCTATAATTATGTTCCTGCGCGTCGGCACGCCCTCGTCATCGAACTCTCTCGACCCCACTCCTCGCGGCAGAGTCCCATCGTCTATCACCGTGAACTGCTCCGAGGCTACCTCTTCACCGAGTTTACCCCTCAGGGGACTACGCCCCTCCTGAACCTCGAGTGCCGAGACCGCGCTCGAGATCATTAGCTGAGTAATCATCGCCGCTTGTTTATTAACGAATACTACGTCTAGCGCCCCCGTCTCAATAGGCTTAGCCCCCAGGAACCTCCTGGCTCGTTCAGCAGCCACTTTGCCGACCTCCTCTATCTTGAGGTCAGAGAGCCTCCTGGCTAAGTCGTGTTCCGAGCCCGTGGACTGCTGCCCAGCTTCTTCGTAGATCGCCTCGGCCCAGCAGAAAGCCGATGTAGCCTTCCTATACAGGCTATCGGCATAGCTATTGACTACTGCTACGTGACTCGCGCGGGATGCTAAGCCAGCCTCCACCAGCTTAGCATCCCTAACGCTAGATGATAATATCTCGAGCTTCTCTACAATCTCTTCTGCAGTGACTTCAGCGGTGGCCCTGTCATATACACCCTTAACCCTTGTGAAGCCTAGCTTCCTGGGCAAGCCTCGCCAGTCCCTATCCTCACTGGAGGCCTTAGCTATCTCTAGAGCAACTTCTACAGCTTTTTCCACTGACCTGCGGTCTAAGCCCGTGACCGCGTATATCGCTACCCTCTTGTTAACTATGACTCTCACGCCCAGCCAGGCACTCGCGCTGGAGGAGAACTCCTTAATCCCCTCCAATCCCATCTTAGCTGTAAGCAGCCTAGTGTAAGTCCCAAGCGCCTCAGCCTCGCTGGCTCCCCTCTTCTCCGCCTCCTCCACAGCAAGCCTACAAGCCTCTAGCAGCATGTCCTTCATCGGC
>QMRZ01000032.1 GCA_003649495.1 Thermoprotei archaeon
ACTATTCACCGAGGCGGGGGCGCTGATAACCATGGTCGGCATAGCCGTGATGTACGATAGGTATGGGGCATTGGAGTTCGCCGTGCTCAGGGAGCGGCTCAGCGGCGTGAGCCCGAGTGAACTCCTCCTACCAGCAGCGCTTCTCTCGATAGGGCCGCTGGTCAAGATGGCGATATTCCCATTACACGCCTGGCTTCCAGACGCTTACGTGGAAGCCCCGACGCCAGTAACTGCCGCCCTATCCTCAATAATGGTCGGCTTAGGCAGCTGGGCGCTAGTTAAGATCCTGATATACTCGATGCCAGCTGTGCTAAGCCTACAGGCGTTCAGGGCTTCCCTAATGGTGATGGCTGGCGTCACGATGATCTACGGGGGTGTTTGCGCGCTAGTGCAGAGCGATCTCAAGAGGCTATTAGCTTACTCGAGCATAAGCCAGATGGGGTATGTGCTCCTGGGGATAGCTGGCGGCGGTCAGGTGGGCATTGTGAGCACAGCCCTGTTCTACGTGGGGCAGGGACTTGCCAAGGCTGCCCTCTTCATGATCGTGGGCTACTTGGAGCTGGAGGCTGAGACGAGGAACGTCGATAGGCTTGGGGGCCTGGCCCGCGTACTGCCCATCTCAGCCATAGCTACGCTAACAGCCTTCCTGAGCTTAGCTGGAGTCCCACCCCTCGTGGGGTTCTGGGCCGAGCTAGAGGCTTTCTGGGGAGCGCTAGCCAGCGTCGCAGAGCTTCACTCTACAGTTCCCATAGCCGCGGTGGTAGCTCTCCTTGCCTCAACTACCATCACAGCAGCTTACGGGCTGTGGACTGTTAAGAGGGTGTTCTACGGCAAGTTACCTGAAGAATTGAGGCTGCGCGAAAGGTACGGCGTGGTAACGCTCGCGCCCCTAATCCTAGCTGTACTCTTAGCGCTCCTCGGCGCCTGGCCTACGTGCCTAGTTAGAATGGCCCTTCTCTTAGGTTAATTAGGAGGCTTTATATAGAATGATCGTGAAGAGGGCTCGCTGATGTTACGGCCAGTCGAGATGCGCAAGTTCAGAATCCTCGTGCCTCACCAGTATGAGCTGGAGCTCGTGTACACTCTAGCAGCCCTGGGCACTCACGTGGCGAGTAGGGGGGGAGTTGAGGAGCCGATCGTGGCTGAGCTGGCTGGGATAGTGCGTAAGAAGGAGCTGGAGAGGGGAGATTTGGAGAGGGCGCTTAAGCTGTTGGAGGTCTCCGCGGGTGTGGAAGGCGAGTACTACAGGGTGGCACGCGCGATTGTGGAGGAGATATCGCAGCTCGAGAGGCTGGAGAAGTACGTATCTAGGCTAGCCGAGCTCGGGGTAAGCGTCGAGCAGCTCAGGGGTGAGGGCCTAGTATTCGTTACAGCTGTCCCTCTGGGGGCTGGCGAGGCCAGCAAGGTAGCCACAGCGGTAGAGGGCGAGGGCGTACATGCAATGTCCGTGAGAGTAGGCGACGAGACTATGCTGATAGTGGTGGGCCTCTCTGAGAAGCGGGACGCTGTCTTATCCATCCTCAGAGACATGGGCCTAAAGCCACTGGAGGTCCCAGACTGGCTCGGCCCCAGCCTGAATGCAGGCTTGAAGATGATAAGGGAGAGGAAGAGGGCCTTAATGCAGGAGTTCAGGAACGTGATCTCGTACTACGTCAGAACTAGGCGTGAGGGGGAGGGGAGGGAGCTTGCGATGTACGATGAGTACGTCGAGCTCAGTGAGCGTATCTCGTCCATGTACTCCCAGCTGGAGGAGATAGCAAGGCATGTAGGTGGCGAGATCCACCTGAAGCCCCCGAGAAGAAGGATAATGTGCGAACGAAGGCAGATTGAGCGCGCGCTGAAGGAGATCAGAGAGAGGGTCGATAAGCTGAGCCCTCAGGTCAAAGCGCTCTCTGAAAGGATGATTGAGCTGAAGACCTTGACTGAGGAGCTAGCTCAGCTCAAGAGGCTCAGCAGGTACCTAGCCAAATTGGCTGAGCTTGGCGTGAGCCTTGACCAGCTCAGGGGAAGGGGCCTCATCTTCGTGGAGGCCGTTCCACTGAAGCCCGAGGAGGTAAGTGAAGTGTCCTCCGCCATTGAGAGGGAGGGCGTACACGTAGTGCCAGTAGAGGTGAATGGCGAGGAATCGCTGCTAGTGATAGTGGGGATTTCTGAGAAAAGGGAGGAGGTACTGTCAATTTTAAGCGAGATGGGCTTAAAGCCCCTTGAGGTCCCAGGCTGGCTCGGCCCCAGCCTCAGGGCCGGCCTGAAGATGGTTGAGGAGAGGAGGAAGATTCTAGCAAGGAGGCTTGAGGCTGTAAGCAGAGCTGTCAAGAGGAGGGCTGAGGAGCTAGGCTACGAGCTGGCTAACCTGCTGTCCACCGTTAGAGCTATGGAGAGGTGTATGAACGCGCTAGTCATCGCCAGGAGCGTAGTCAGGAGGCTCAGGATTCTGAGGAGACATGAGTATAGCATAGTTGAGGGCTGGATACCGGCTACTTACTCAGATGAATTGAAGCGGGCGGTGGAGGAGAGAGTGCCAGTCCTCCTAGTGGAGATAGTCGAGCTAAAGAAGGGTGAGGAGGCGCCTTACCTAAGCAGGCTTAAAGGCCTATTGAGCCACTTCACAGCTCTGACGTTAGCACTGGGAGTGCCCTCCTACTGGGAGTTGGACCCCACCATAATCCTAGCCGTGCTCTTCACCCTAATGTACGGGATGATGTTCGGTGACCTGGGCTTAGGCCCCATCCTCATACTCATGAGCTTCATAGTAAAGAGGTGGAAGAGCTTCGGCGAGTTCCTAGGCCTCACGCCCAGCGGCCTTGACACCCTATCCACCTTGATGAAGGCCTGCGGCGCATCCTCCACCGCGTTCGGAGCCGTGTACGGGATAGCATTCTTAGTCAAGATCTACGAGTCTCCCTTCAGTCCTCTTCACGATATAGTGCGCATAGTAGCTGTGGCCATATTCTTCGGTATCCTGCAGCTAATCCTAGGCATGCTGCTAAACATAGTAAACTCGTTAATGATAGGGGACTTGTACGATGCTGTGCTCGGGAGCCGGGGACTCCTCGGCCTAATATTCTACATATCAGGCCTGCTCTTGGCATTCACGGTTATAAGGGAGGGCTTAAGCCTTGGAGTCGTCATGGAGTGGCCCCACGTGCTGTTCCTCTACGTCCTCCTGGCAACCTTAGTAGGGGTGATGCTGGCACCTCTCTACAGGTGTCTGACGGGGGGCTTGAGCCCCGGAGAGTGCCTAGCCGAAGGCTTCACTTCAGCTCTCGAGATGTTGATGGGGTTGCCAGCTAACACGCTGTCGTACGTCAGGCTGGCTGCATTTGCCATCGCACATGAGGCATTCGGTCTCATGGCTTTCGCGCTAGCTCCAACTCTAGGCCAGATTCCAAGCTTACTGCTAGCAAATGCCCTCGTGCTGGTCCTAGAGGGCTTCGCAGTAGGCATACAGGCGGCTAGGCTCATATTCTATGAGTTCTCAACAAAGTTCTTCAGAGGCGGCGGGATAGCATTCAGGCCTCTAAGCATGGAGGCTGAGGCAAGAGAGAGGTGAAGCTTATCAAGAAGTTTACTCCGGAATTCTAGGTGATTAATGTGGGCAGTAAAGTTGGTAGAAACGAGATGGCGTTGCTGCTTGCCCTCACCTCCCTCATACTAGCTCTGGCCTCCATAGTAGCGATTAAGGCTGTGTCAGCCCTCCCCCTCATGAGGGGCAGTATCAGCTCATCCACCAATACAGTAAGCGCTGAGGAAGTCGGCTTCGTATATATAGCTGCGGTAATACCGGTGGCGACTAGCACGATAGCTGCTGCGATCGCGCTCTACGCAGTGGCCTCGGCTGGCTTCGCCGCTATGACTGAGAAGCCTGAGCTGAGGAGCTGGGTCCTCATATTCGCAGGCTTGGCTGAAGGCTTAGCGATTTACGGCCTTCTAATCTCGATACTGGTCATCTCGAGGATCTAGAGGAGTTGTAAGGCCTCTCTTACCGTTTCCTCCGGTATTCCAGCTATCTTGGCTGAGAGTACCCTATACACGTTCTTGGCCTCGAAGTAGAGCGCCAGTACGCAGGCTAAAGCGTACGAGAGGTCGATGGGCCTCAGCCTCAATATCCTCGTCGCGTTGAGCCACAAGGCCCTGAGCAGCTCAGCCTCGAGCACTAGGAAACCACTCTCAAAACCCCTGGTGAACGCCTCTCCGAGCTCCCTGTGGACGGCGCGGGCCACGCTACTCAGCTCCTCCAAAGGGCTCTCAACCCCATATGCCACCACGTGCCGCGGGAGTCCCGGCATCATGCACTTGCTCAGGGTACTCAGGATCTCTCTCCCAATCCCCTCGAACTTTAACACCGCAAGCCAGTAAAGCCACCTGGAGGCGCTATCCAACATTACCATGCGCTTTACCTCTCGGCTCATTAACAGGCTATCGGCTAGGCGCCAGCACCTAGCGTAGTAATCGGCCTCAGCTCCCATCTCGAGCACTGCTACTGAGCCCACCTCCTCATAATACTCGAATGCCCTCCCCAGCGTCCTATACCCTAACTCAACGAGGGTAGCTACAGCACTCCAGAGGTCCTTGAATGTTGAGAGGAGGCGGGGCCCCACCTTTAGCGTGGCTAATGCCGAGCAGCGTGGCGGCCGGTATCTCGCACCGCCAGCCAAGCTCCTCAGAGCATCCCTGACAAGCTCCAGCTCAACTCTACCAAAGGAGTACGCCCTAAGTAGCTCGCCGGGAGGACCGTCAACGCCAATAATCATCTTGTCAACGAGGCTGAGCATGTGCTCGAGAGCCGCGCACTCGACCCCCTCTAGTGAGGGGTCGCGAATTACGTAGCCGTACTTGGATAGTAGCTCGGTGCACTCCTTAAAGGTGGGGGCCCTCAGCATGGCTTCGTAGGCCTCCGCCGGGAGCAGCTTGAGCTTAAGCGCCCTAGCCTTAACAGCTAAGTAAATCTCGATAGCCAACTCCTCTCCCTCAGTCTATCCCTCAGCTTTTTCACCCTGATGAACTCCTCGATACTCCTCTCCTCTAGCATCAACTTGATGTAGTGTGCCTCCTCCATGAGCTCGGGTATGAGCCTCCTCTCCAGCGAGTTGACTATCCTGTTAAGGTATCCTATCTCCTCGCACAACAGCTCTAACGCAGCCTCCTTGGCAGCTAGCCTTATGAACTCGCCAATCACGTCCCACAGCTCCTCGGCCAGTCTCCTCAGCGCGGGATTCGAGAGGCGGCTGACCTCGGGCCTCTCCAGCTCCATTATCCTCGGGACTATCACGCCCAGGAGGCTCTTGCTGACTATCCTCACCTTTGGGGGCTCAACGAGCTGTGAATAGCTCCTGAACTCCCTTGGCCCTACTAGGAGGTAGGCTAGCTGCGCCCTCCTCATGATCAGAGCCAGCCTCTCCTCCAGCCTCCTCCTCTCCTCCACCTCCCTGGCTAGCCTGAACGCCTCTCCTATCAGCTGATCCCTCCTCATCTCCAAGATCTCCTTGCCTCTCTCAGCCAGCTCTATCCTCCTCCTGATCTCCATAAGTGCTCCACGGGATATCGTTACCCTAGTGCTCACGTGAGGCCCCCCGCCTGTACTTGGGGTGATACTTGGATATCAGGCTGCGCGGAATCCTCACAAGCTCGTCCTCCGGTATGAGGGAGAGGACCTCCCAGGCTAAGTCTAGTGACTCATCAATGCTCCTTTCCTCGTAGGCGTCCTGGTTAATGAACTTCTCCTCAAATGCATCAGCGAACTTGAGGTACCTGCGCATTCTCTGGCTGAGTCCCACCTCGCCAACTATGCTCGCCAAGTCGCGCGCCTTAACCCCCCTAGCGTAGGCATCGTATAGTTGGTCAGCCACCGCCTTGTGATCCTCTCGGGTCTTGCCAGCGCCTACCCCGCTCCTCATTAATCTGCTCAGGGAAGGTAGCACGTCAACGGGCGGGTAGATCCCCTTCGCGTTGAGCTCAGTGCTGAGTATTATCTGCCCCTCAGTTATGTAGCCCGTGGTATCGGGTATGGGGGGTCTGAGGTCGCCGCCCGGCATAGTGAGTATCGGCATTATGGTTATGGAGCCGCTCCTCCCCTTCACTATCCCAGCTCTCTCGTAGATTGAGGCCAGGTCGCTGTACATGTAGCCTGGGTAGCCGCCTCTACCTGGGACCTCGCCCCTCGCCGTGCTCATTTCCCTCAGGGCCTCACAGTAGTTGGTCATGTCGATCAGTATGACCAGTACGTGCATGTTTAGGTCGAACGCTAAGTACTCAGCTATAGTTAGCGCGATCCTCGGGGTCAGGAGCCGCTCAACCGGCGGATCACTAGCCAGGTTTAGCACGACAACAGATCTCTCCAGTGCGCCGCTGCGCCTAAACTCCTCTATGAAGTACTCAGCCTCGGTGCTCCTGAGGCCTACTCCTCCGAAGACTATGGCGAATTCCTCCTCCTCTCCAGGTATAGTCGCCTGCCTCGCTATCTGGGCTGCTATTGCGTCGTGGGGCAGGCCGCTTTGAGAGAAGATCGGTAGCTTCTGACCCCTAATCAGGGAGAACATGACGTCAATTATCGAAATCCCTGTCTGGATGAACTCGTGGGGGTAGACGCGGGCATAGGGATTTATGGGGGATCCATTGACGTCCCTCTCCTCACCGGAGAGGATAGGCGGTAGCCCATCTATTGGCTCGTACCTCCCATTGAAAATTCTGCCCAGCACGTCTTCCGAGACCTTAATCTTAAAGGTGGAGCCGGTGAAGTGCACGTAGACGTTAGTGGCCTCCAGCCCCTCCTCCTCGCCGAGTACCTGTACAATGGCGAAGCCCCGACCAGCCTCAAGCACGCGGCCTAACCTCTCAACGCCGTCAGCACTCATTATCCTCACTATCTCCTCGTATCCGACGGGCTCAATGCCGTCTATGACCATCAGTGAGCCCTTTATCTCCCGTACCCCCCTGTAGATCTTCCCCTGCCACCTATTGAGTAGCTGAGGCGGAATCTCAACCACTGCTCCCACCCAGCTTGACCCCGTGTTTCTCGGCTAGCTTCTCTAAGGCCTCATTCAGCCTGGCCGCCGCCTCCTTTACAGCCTCTAAGCCCCTCTCATCCTCCTTAACCCTCATGAGCTCGTACACCTCCCTCAGCGCTACTAACTCATCAACGGGCACGCCATGCCTTATCAGCATATACGCCTTATCGTAGAAGTCCATCATCGTCTTCAACATCAAGTACTGCTTCTCGGGCCTGCAGAAGAAGTCCTCACCCTCTAGCGCCACCTGCCTCAAGTAGCCCTCCCTGAGCACCTCAGAGGCTAGCAGTATGAGGCGCTGGTCGTCGGGCAGCATCCCCTCCCCAACTATGTTGGCTATGGCCTCTATCTCCGAGGCCACGGTGAGCAGCCTTAGGGCCCTCCGCCTGTACTTCGAGAAGCCTGGGAACTTCTCCTCCCACCACTTCTCCACGGCCGCTGCATACTGGCTGAAGCTCTTGAGCCAATTTATAGCGGGGAAGTGGCGCCTGTAAGCCAGCTCGGGGTCCAGTGCCCACATTGCACCGACGAAGCGTAGGGTGTGAACGGTCACTGGCTCGTTGAAGTCGCCGCCAGGCGGCGAGACGGCGGCAATTACCGTCGCCGAGCCCTCCCTCTCCGGCCTACCCAGAGCCACGACCCTCCCAGCCCTCTCATACAGCTCAGCTAGCCTATCCGGGAGGTAGGCTGGGAATCCCTCCTCTACCGGCATCTCCTCCAGCCTTGTTGCAACCTCCCTTATCGCCTCAGCCCACCTCGAGCTCGAGTCAGCTATCATTAAGACATTATACCCCTGATCCCTATAGTACTCGGCTATGGTTATCCCCAAGTAAACACTAGCCTCCCTGGCTAGCACTGGCATGTTACTGGTGTTGGCGATGAGTATTGAGCGCTCCATTAGGGGCCTTCCCGTCCTGGGATCAGTGAGGCGTGGAAACTCTGTCAACAGCTCGCTCATCTCATTACCTCTCTCCCCGCAGCCGACGTAGATCACGACGTCGGCATCGCTCCGCATGGAGATCTTGTGTAATGTCATCGTCTTCCCAGTCCCGAAGCCTCCTGGTATGCAGACAGCTCCTCCCTTAGCTACAGGGAAGAATGTGTCAATTACGCGCTGGCCGGTTATCAGGGGGACCTCAGGCGGCAGCTTCTCTCTATAAGGCCTGGGCAGCCTGACGGGCCACTCCTGCATTAGCCTGAGCTCATACCTCCTCTCCCCCCTCTCGATAACCGCTACTACATCCTCCACCGTGAAGTCGCCCTCCCACACCTCAGCTACCCTGCCCCTCAGGTCGGGTGGAACCATCACCCTATGCTCAATCACGCTGGTCTCCTGGACGAGACCTATAACGTCCCCCCCTGAGACCTCCTCCCCCCTCTTGACTAGAGGCCTGAAATGCCACTTCCTATGCCTATCCAGGGCATTGACCCTCAAGCCTCTACCTATGAAGGGGCCAGAGAGCTCGTATAGAGTCTTAAGCGGCCTCTCAAGCCCGTCGAATATAGATGAGAGGAGCCCTGGCCCCAGCTCAGCTACAAGTCGCTTACCAGTAGGGTATATCGGCTCTCCAGGCTTAACTCCACTCGTTGACTCGTATACCTGAACGATGAAGCGCTCCCTCTCAACCTCGACCACCTCCCCCAGGAGCCTCTCCTCGCCCACCTCGACTACCTCTCCTAACTGGATATCCGGCACGCCGCTACCTATCACAACAGGCCCCCTGATGAGGTCTATAACGCCCTTCCTCAAGGCTCGCCACCCATCAATATCCTCAGGACCTCCCCGGCCAGCATATTCTTTACGTGCTCGAGCCTCGCCTCAAGCGAGTTGTTATATATCACGCGCCCATCAGCAGATAATATCACTGCTCCACCCATCACGTCTACGGCTTCCTCGCCTAGGTGCAGCTTTAAAGAGCGACCCCTCCTCCTCGCCTCTTCCTCAATTGAGGGCAGCATGCTGCCAGCCAGATTCCAGTCCCGCTTATTCACGAGCACTACGAACTCGCCCTCGCCTAGGGCCTCTAGAGCCTCTACTATGAGATCCCTGAGGACCCTAGCGTACTCCTCTCTACTCCTCTCGACGAACTCCCTCAACCTGGCTGTAGCCTCATCGAACACCCTCTCTAGTAGCTCGTTCTTGACTTTCTGAAGCCTCGTGCTCCCCTCAAGCCTAGCTCTATGGAGCTCTAGCCTTAGTTTACGCCTGGCAGCTCTCCTGGCCTCCTCCACCCTGGCCTTCAGTATCTCCTCGGCCCTCCTCTCAGCCTCCCTCACTATCTCCTCAGCCCTCCTCCTAGCCTCCTCAATTATCCTCTCAGCCTCCCTCTGCGCAAGCCTCCTTACCTCCTCCCTCAGGACCTCAACGACTCTTTCCGTGGAGCACCACCTCGATCACGTACCTGACTGCTCTCTCGAAATTCCTCTCAGCAACTTTCCTCATAGCCCTAACCTTTTCCTCGTACTCGCGCTTAATCCGCTCCACCTCCTCCCTCAGCCTGCGCTCCTCCTCCGCCTCGAGGGCCTTCTCATCGGCCTCCTCCACCCTGGCCTTCAGTATCTCCTCGGCCCTCCTCTCAGCCTCCCTCACTATCTCCTCAGCCCTCCTCCTAGCCTCCTCAATTATCCTCTCAGCCTCAAGCTCCTCCTCCACCAGAGGCTCGAAGTTCACCTCTCCCACTTCAGCCTCACCCCCAGCGACCTGGAGACCATATCTCTCAGCCTCTCAAGCCGTGAACTCCTCATCTGGGTAAATGAAGGGAGGACTACTAGGAGGGGTCTCCCCTCTCTAGATTCGCGTTTAAGACCCTTCCTCACAAGCTCCTCAAGATCTTCATCCACGATCACGACATCGTAGGAAGCGAGCAACGCCCTCAGCTTCTCCTCCTCTCCCTCATCGATGACGTAGCAGTCTATGCCTGCAAGCTCGAAGACCCTGGCCGACTCGCTCCTGGAGACTATAGCTACTGAGGACCTCGCCATCTAAATCCCGGGGACATGGAGTGTGAGGAGATATATCCTTACTGGTTTGAGGCCTCCACTACGCTCACAGCTCTTCCGCGCTTGGCACTCTCTAATCCCCGCTCCTCTAATTGCCGCTCGACCTTACGCGCCTTCCTCTTGACGTAGGCTAGGAACAGCCTGAGGAGGAGCTTCACTGGCTCATAGCGTAGACCTCTAAAGTACATCCTAGATACCATGTCCTCGCCCCACCTCACCGAGTGCCATAAGCACTTCCTGAGTATCTCAACGTGAAGCTCATTTATCTGCTCCCTCAAGAACCACCTCCTATCCCTCAAGACACCCAGTGGGACGAAGAACATCGGGACTATGAGGCTCCTATACTCCTTCAACCTGTCCAGCAGCTCTAGCGTAGCTACTAAGTCCTCCTCCCTCTCCTCGGGTAAGCCTAGGATCAGGGTGGCGGCGGGCACTATCCTGTGATCGTGCATGATGGCAAAGGCGTCCTCGACAACTTCTGGCCACTTCTCAGAGGGGTATGGGGCAGCCTTGGCGGGCATGATCTTCTTAGCCAATCTCACTGACCCGGTCTCTATCCCCACCTCGACCCCTATCCAGTCCTGGTGTTCGTCGTATATGACCTCTGTGAGCTTATCTATTAGCCTGTACTTCTCCTGAGAGTACTTCACCTCAGCCAGCGTTACGTGGCTCCAAGCCAGCGTCCCGAAGTACTTCTTCGCTAGCTTGTGGAGCTTAAGCAGGGCCTCCACATTAGGCTCTAGCCCCCTAGCCCCATACACTAGCACGTCCTCCGAGTGCAGTATACAGCTCTTCAGCCCAGCCCTCGCATTAACCTTCAGCTCCTCCTCTATCTTCTCAAGCGGGTAGTAGCGGAGGGGCCTCAGCGTAACTGAGCAGAACTTACATCCCCTGGGGCACCCCCTCATAATCTCTATCAGCCCGTTAATGCTAGCCCCCCTGATCACCGGTATCTCGTCAACACTGGGGACGTCGTCAGGGCCCACGTAGACGTAGAGGGGTAGCTCGTCGCCGTTTAACGCCTTCTCAACGAGGTCCACCACTACCTTCTCAGCCTCGCCGTCGACTATCGTGTCGACGCCGAATTCCCGCCAGTAGTCGGTCCTCCAGAGCCACTGCCACGCAGCTGGCCCTCCCACGATTATCCTCAAGCCTCTGCGCTTAGCCTCCCTGATCTCAGGCCTCCTCATCAATCTCTTGAAGCTCCTGCTATTAACGGGCTCCACGCCCGTTATAGCCCACCACTCCACGCTGGGCGAACACATGGCGAAGAAGTCGTGGTGGCCTATCATCAGCACCTTTGCGTGCCTGAGGTGCCTAGACAGGTGATCAGGGTCTATTATGGCGGCGTTTATTCCAGCGTCCAGGAGAGCGGCCTCAATCTTCCTCAACCCGTATGGAGCCTCGATGGGCCTGCCCCATCTATCCACTTTTAGCTTGGGGGCGCACAGCCACATCCAAAGCTTCTCAGGCATGCCGATGGGGGGACCCGTGGTGAAGAAGCCTAGGAACTCCTTGTGGTGGTGGTTGCTCATCATCGTCCTGTCACTAGTTATTATCACGTCGAGCCTCACTCTCCCTCACCTGGCTCCCTAGCGTAGACGAATATCGTCCTGGAGATGTTTGACAGCAGGAAGTCCCTCACCCTCTCAACGGCCCTCACTCTATCATTGGCTTCCACCTCGAGCACAATCCTCCTAACATCCGGCGCCTGAGAGATGAGCCTGGTCAGCTCAGAGGGGCTTGTAGACTCGCTAAGCCTAATCCTAGCCTCCTTCACGGGCCTCACCCCTGAGCTTAGTCAGGAGGATCTCGAGTTCCCTGTCAAGCAAGTGGAGCTTCGAGCTCAACGTTGAGTTCACGCGAGTCTTCAAGCTTCTTATTCTAGACCTCACCCTCTCAACAAGCTTGGCCTGCGCCTCCAGCACTAGATCCGCTATGCCCACGCTGGGGACGTAAGCTGACTCCCTCCCCCTCTCAAGCCTGTCTCCCAGGCAGTCGCGTTCGAGCATCCTCACAGCAGCTGATATCGCCGACTTGCTATACCCAGTTACCTCCGCCAGCTCTCTACCGCTTAACGGTGCCTCTGAGGCGTAGAGAGCGGCGAGCACCCTCACACAGGAGCGGGGTAGCCCGAGTGGTGCGAGCAGTTGAGAGATGCTGGCCACAGCCTCGTTAAACCCCTTACGCCTAAACCTCGAGAAGTGACGCATGATCACCCCCTCAGATTCCACAGAGAACAATACTTCCTGAATTTAAGGGTTATGCCTCGACGCCTTCACTTATTAAGGCAGTGTCATAATCTCTTGCTTGGTATGGCAGAACTGAAGGTAGCATGCATAGGCGAAGTGCTGGTTGACATGATACCAAGGGAGACAGGGCCTTACCGCGAGGGCGTGTGCTTCGAGGCTCACTTTGGAGGGGCACCGGCGAATGTAGCAGTGGGCGTGGCTAGGCTCGGAGTTGAGAGCGCCTTCATAGGGGCGGTGGGTGATGATCCATTTGGGGAGATGCTGTTAGCCTTCTTAAGGAGAGAAGGGGTATATGATGGCTGGGTAGCTAGGAAGAGCGCGCGAACCAGCTTGGCATTTATAATCGCTGAGCCAGGTGGGGAGCGCAGCTTCTTCTTCTACAGACCTCCGTGGGCCTCGACTGCTGACGC
>QMRZ01000033.1 GCA_003649495.1 Thermoprotei archaeon
AGAGGTCCCACCTATAGACGTGGGGGTTGCTGCTGACTCCCGTGACGTTCGTCTCGTTGACGTCTAATGCGATCCACTCCCTCGGGTTCGTCAGGTCAACTGTCTTCCTGAACGGCACCAGCACATATTTCTCATTAACAACGATCTCCCCAACCCTAAGCTCGCCCCTCCTCCAAGCCTCGACGAACCTGCGCTGATACTCGCCCAGGGTTAACCTGAGCACTAGGTACCTCCTGGGCTCGACCGTGATTACCACCCTGTCGCCCCTGAACCTAGCCACGTGATCGTCTAGCCTCATGAACAGCTTCCTAGCCCTGGGCGGCCTGCCTGGGTCAGCCTCCCCCCTCCTACACCTCTTCCTCCAGCTCTTCAGCATCGAGGTGGCGACCCTCACAGCGGAGTGGCACCAGTGGCTTGCGTAGCCCGGCCACCTAGCCCTAAACTCCGCGTAGATGAGCTTCCTAAGCCTAGCGTATGATGTCACCTTAGCTTCCAGCGCCCTCTCGATGCAGAAGTTCACCATATCCCTGAAGTCCTCCAGTAGCTTCCTAGCTCTAGCGTCAGCCTCGTACTTGAAGGCCACTGAGAGCACTACCTCGCTCATCCGAGGAAATGGGGTAATACCCCTAAATAAACTCTCCTGACGATACTGTTTGATGCACTATGAAACTAATCGACATAATAAACTGCCACAGCTTCTTAGACCCCCAGGTCTATATTACCCTCGTATAGAGGGGCCATCACACCCTCTCTTGGCTTACGCATTTTCTCCTTTTTAGAGGGGGGGTGCCCGGGCGTTCTTCAGGTGAGTATGCCTAACGTAACTGGCGAACTCCTCAACTATCCTATAAACCTCACTAAGCAGGCGTGTCGTTAATCAATGAGGGCATGAGGCTGTAGCCTTGGAGGGAGCTCCAAAACTCCTTCTCTCCGACTCCGAGTAAATCCAGGATTGTTGGGAGGATATCGAGAGTCTGAGAGAATCATTTAATTCTCACATTTCTCGGGATTACAGCGAGGTACCTCATTATTAGCGGCACTCGCACTAACTCCTCGTAAGCACACAGGTGATGCTCGACATGAGACTCGTGCTCGCCCTGTACATCACCGTGATCGGACGTTATTATGACGAGAGTGTCGTCCGCTAGCCCCTCCCCACGCAGGTAGGAGTGGAGTTTTTCCCATGCGGTCATTAACTGTAGCTTTACAGCCATCGTATAACGCCTTCTCCAATCTCCACTCACGCTTCGAGAGCTTCAAGGCTCCTACTCTCATGTCGATGCACTCTGCTCTTGACCGGGGCTTAGGGAGCCTTCTAAGCTCTTCCTCGCTCACGCCCGGTGGCAGGAACCTGCTCCTGAAGGGTTCTGGTGGCCAGTAGGGCCCATGCGGCTCTATGAAGTTTATGAATTATGAAGAAGGGCCTATCTCGATCCTACTTTCTATCAAGCCATGCTACGGCGGCGTTAACAGTCTTTAGGGAGCCCCTATCCTCCTCCCCCTTGAAGTAGTCCTCCACGTAAAAACGCTCGACTACCCTTCTTCCCTCTATCCTCCTGCTAATCAGGTAGAATTCCTCAAAAACTCTGGCTCTCCCCTCCTCCGGCTCACCCCTCCATTATTGGAGAATCCCACTGTGTGATAGCCTAGCTTCCTCAGTATTTCAGCCATCGTCGGGAACTCAGCCATTAAGTACTCGCAGTGCGTATCAGCGTCGTGTCCCGATACGTACCTGCCGGTGAAGAGAGAGGCGTGAGAGAGCGGTGTCCAGACCCCCCGCTATACTATTTAAGAATATGGCGCCGCCTCTAGCTATCTCGTCTATGTGAGGCGTAGTCTTCTTCTCGTAGCCGTAATCAGGAGATGTTATCGACCCTCTGAGCATCCATGACTATTAAGAGGATGTTTGGCCTATCCAATGCTGGACACTGGCTTCTCAGCTTACTACTTAGCGCGTCTCCCTACATGAATTTCTTGCCCCAGTACCTCAGCGCCTCCGCAAGCTCTGGGTGATCCTTAGCGTACTCCTCTAATGGGATTCCCTTCATATAAGCATCTATAGCCTGCCTCATAGCCATGGCGCCTGCCCTAGGCCCCCACGGATGCCCGTGAATCCCTCCACCGGCATTTATCTGGAGGTCAGGGCTGCCCAGTGCGTCAAGGTTAGCTGGCACTAGAGCCGGGTGTATGCCCCCGGAGGCCACAGGCATTACGGTCTTAAGGCCATGCCAATCGCTTCTCAGGAAGTCGTTTATAAAGCGTATTCCCCTCACACCACTGTACTCGCTTAGAGGACCTCCACTAGGCTTCTCCATTTTCCCCTTAGCAGTCCCCGTGTGTAGTTGATCGCCCCCGGCTAACCTCACTAACCTGGCTAGAACCATCATGTGGATACCGTGATCCGGCACTCTGGTAATAGCTGCATGCATGGCCCTGTGCACGTGTATCGGCACGTTAACAGAGGGGTCCTCCGCTAGAGCCCTCAACGCTGGGAAGCCCGCACACATGACATCTATCATAAGGCAGTTCGCTCCATGGTCTAGCGCAGCGTCAACATGGTCCCACAGCCTGTCGAGGTCAGCTGTTACATTGACAGCGTAGAGCACAGTCCGCCCAGTCTCCTCCCTAACCCTATCTAAGGCCTCCATGACGTAAGTGACGCGCTCGGGTATAGGGTTGAACTTCTGGCTAGTTAGCGTCTCATCATCCTTTATGAAGTCCACGCCTCCTATAGCGGCTTCATACGCTACCTCGGCAGTCTCTCTCGGCGTTAATCCGACCTTAGGCTTAATGATCGTGCCAAGGTGGGGGCGTGGCGCCCTGTCAGTGCCAAGTAACCTCCTAACACCCTCTATGCCGAACTTAGGCCCCCTATACATCCTGATGTAATGCTTAGGCAAGCTAATGTCCACGAGCTTCACACTCCTAAGGGCACTAAGCCCGAACAGGTTGCCAGCTACTATCGTCAACAGGTGCGAGATGCCTGCATCTAAGTCGAAGAGGTCGAGAGGATATGCTACCTTCACAAGTCCTCGCCCATCACCAAGCTTCTCAACCTCAAATACCTTAGCTGCGAGTCTATACACATGCTCTTTTAGAGTCTTGACGTGAGTCCAGGTCCCTATAGACTCCTCCGCTGCTATGTTAATGCCAGCTGACAGCAGGTCAAGCCCATCTCCAGGCGTTACCAGGTAGGTAGCTATTATGTTCGAGTCTGGATCCACCCTATCAGGCGAAGACGTGAAAACGCTCCTCCACTCCTCTCTCTCATACCACTCGCTTGCCATACACGTAGTAATGGCAAGGCACACGTAAAATTCCTTCGCCCTAGCTCGGGCAATCAGTATCGTGGCTTCAGAGCCGATGGCCGTAATAACGCAAACTGTTTTCAGTGATATTAGCTGGCAATCACCTAGAGTATAGGGAACTGCCGTGGAGGAGTCGCTGTTGAAGCTCGCGGAAGATGCGCTAAAGGATGAGGGATTCGCAGCGAGTACGTATCACCGCATAGCTGAGCTCCTAGGAGGGTCGCTCGAGGAGAAGCTCTTCAAAATGGCCTGGGTTGAGGAGAGGCATGCAAATTTCTGGAGAGAGTTCTTGAGGAGGAGGGGAGTTGTGCCAAAGTCCGCTGTTAGCAGGGTTAGGGTAGTCCTCTACGTTGCTGCTGCTAAGATGCTGGGAGTTGGCCTCACTCTCCGCCTCCTTGAGGCTGGCGAGAGAGGAGCTGTTGAGCTATACTCGAGGATCCTGGAGCATGGCGAGTTGACAGAACATGAGAGGCGTGTATTAGAGGAGATAGTCGAGGATGAGTTACTACACGAGGATGAGTTAATGCGTGAGGAGCCTAGGTTTTGAGGAGTTCATCTCTCACATAAGGGATGCTGTCCTGGGAATGAATGACGGGCTAGTGGAGGTACTATCAGTCTCGATGGGCCTAGTTGGAGCTTATGGCGATCCACTCTATGTTGCACTAGGTGGGCTCATAGTGGGAGCAGCTGGAGCCATCTCAATGAGTGTTGGAGCGTTCGCTAGTGTCAGGGCGCAGATGCAAGTCCAGGAGGGCGTGTTAAGGAGAGTGGCCGTGGTGGCCAGGTATGCTAGGAGGACTCTGAGGAGGAGGCTTGTGGGCCGCCTAGTCTCGAGGGGGTATAGTGAGAGAGTATCTGAGGCTATAGCCAATGAGGCGCTTAGGAGCCCCTCGCTCCTCTCGAGGTTACTGGCTGAGGAGGAATACGGGGTTAGTGAGGAGCAGCTTGAAGATCCCGTGAAGGCTGGGCTGTATACCGGTTCGTCCTACATGGTGGGGGCCTTAGCCCCCCTATTGCCGTACCTGCTCGGCCTCCCAATACAGGTCTCAATACCCCTCTCCCTATTGTTCGCTAGTGCTCTCCTCAGCCTCACGGGAGTCATTTAGCGATCACAGCTGGCCTCGCGCCCTGGAGGAAGGCGGTGGAACTCACCCTAGCGGGCTTCGGCTCAGCCTTAGCGACCTTCGTGATAAGGCGTCCGGCATCACTGCTGCTAGGGATAGAGCTAGGGTAATAAAGAGGAGGAACTCAGGCTACATCAGCCTAGGTCTCGGGAATAATCTAAGTCCCCTCTCGGTCAAGTGGCCAGCACTAACGCCAAGCTCCCTAAGCTCCTCGTAAATCCTCTCTCCCCTCTTTACCTTCTCCTTTAGCTCCTCGAACCTCCTCCTAATCAGTGTCTCACCTACCTCATAATCGGTGCCTCTCAAGCCCAGTTCCTCAGCTCTGCCAGAGATTCTGGCTAGTGCACCAAACATCTCAATCTGGCTCTTATGCTGTAGTATTGCTTCCAGCTTCTTATCGAGGTAGTCCGTAACATCCACCAATAAGTTCGGCTTATCAGTGGCGAAGTAGTACATCCTCGTCACTTGAACAGGTTTAAGCCCCTCCCTTAGGTGCTCCTTGTTGAAGGCTGGCATGCCAGCGAAGACGGCTGCCTCAGAGGCTACTAGCCCCACGGTCCTGTGATCGGGATGCGCGTTATAGGGAATCCAGGGGTCAAGCGTGCAGACGCAATCGACGCGTAACTCCCTTATAGCCCTAATCAGCTTCTCCCTCAGCTCGAGGCTAGGCAGGATTAGCTCTCCATCTGGATACCCGAGGAATATGACATCTTTGACTCCGAGGACCTTAGCTGCCCTCCTCTCCTCCTCCTGTCGTATCCGCGCCAGCTCCTCAGGATCCATCTCTGGATCATAAGTTCCCTTGCTGCCGTCAGTTACTATTAGATAGTAAATCTCAAGCCCCTCTGCAGCCCATTTAGCTATGGTCCCTCCAATGTTGAAGTCTGCATCGTCAGGATGCGCCTGTATCACCAGCACTCTGCCTTTCACATTAGTGGCTTAAGGGCACACGCTAAAATCGCTTGAGGTATCTGTCATTATCAGCGACTACTTTTCCACCTGTCCGCAGGTACCCACAGATGCTGGCATCGGGGTAATTAGTGAGTACTCGCCTTAAGACTAGTGAGTATCTACAGGTGCTTGTTGAAGAGTAAATTTATAAATGAACCTCTGCGGGAGGCGTGTGAAGCGACTTAAAATAGGATTCATAGGGTGTGGAGGGATAGCCTCCGAGCACGCTCGGAGGCTGGCTTCCATCAGAGAAGTGGAGCTGGCAGCTTTTAGTGATGTTAGGCTTGAGCGAGCTAAAGCTCTCTCAGCCAAGTATGGGGGGCGTGCTTACGCGGATTGGCGGGAGATGTTGAACAAGGAGCCGCTTGATGTAGTCTTCATATGCTTGCCACCGTTTGCTCACGGAGATGAGGTGATCATAGCCGCTGAGAGGGGGGTGCATATCTACATTGAGAAGCCAATAGCCCTGGACGTGAAGCTTGCTGAAGAGATGGTGAGGGCTGTTGAGAAGAGTGGAGTTAAGAGCCAGGTGGGGTATCAGTTGAGGTTCGCGGCTGGTGTTGAGAGGGCTAAGAAGCTAGTAGAGGAGGGCGTTGTGGGCGATATAGGCCTCGTAGTTGGCATGTACTGGTGTCGGTTCATAAGGAGGGACTGGTGGCTGGATAGGAGGAAGAGTGGGGGCCAGCTGGTGGAGCAGGCGACTCACCTCTACGACATACTCAGGTGGCTGTGTGGCGATGTTAAGCGAGTTTACGCTGAGATGGATAGGATATTCTACAGGGATTTGAAGGAGATGACCATAGAGGATGTCAGTGGAGTAGTGCTGAGGTTCAAATCAGGAGCTATAGGCCTCGTCTCCTCTACCATCGGAGCAGTCCCAGGCTTCTGGTGGTTCAGGTGGTCTATCATAGGGCGCGACGCGATGCTCGAGTGCGAGGAGCCTAACAGCCTGAGGGTCTATTACAGCTCTCATAAGCCGTTGAGGATAGAGGAGTTTAGAGAGGTGGGGCGTGATCCCATGTTATTAGCAGAGCTAGACCTAATCAACGCCATTATAGAGGATAGAGAGACTAGGGTGCCAATTAGCGAGGGAGCTAAGACTCTCCAGCTAACGCTGGCGGCAGTAAGGGCTGCTGAAACCGGAAAGCCAGTTACGCTGAATTAAACTGATTCAACATAGTTACAAGCATTTATTCTTCATGATCCTCAAGGATTAAGACTCAAAACTTTTTAACCTCTCCTCCTCCCCCCTCCCTGAGCGTTGTTGCGGGTGCTGTGTCATGGGGTCTGGCAGGACTAAGGCCGTGATACGCCTAAGGGTTGGAGGGGGCTGTGTGAGGTACCTAGCCCGAGTGCCGTCGAGAGCCTTTATAGAGGTGCTCAGAGCCTTTCTGAGGGAAGTTGCGCTAGAGGAGGGGGGCAGGCTGGATGATATCGTTGAGATAGAGCCAGCTTAGCGCTTAAACTCGGATATGGGCCTGTACTCCGTCTTAACGCTAGGTCGCTCCACAACTAGCGCGACTCCTGGGCTGCCCTCCGGTCTATATGCATTGTGCCAGCACTCAACGATGTAGATCTTACCCTTCTCCATCTCCACCTCCTCCAGCTCATCGCCTGAGGAGAGCACGAGCACTATCCTGCCTCTCACCAGGTAAAACATCTCCGGGCAGTCATGCTTCTCCAGGATCTTCACATCATCAATGCTCTCATTCTCGGGGACGTAGACGCCCAGCTGCCAGCTATCCCCATCCCTAAACACCACTTCCCACCTGCGCTTAGCTTCAATCTCAATCACGTTTAGCCCCTTCACAGGGTAAAGATGTACGTGAAGAGAGATAAATCCCTAGCTGGTGGAGTAGGCTATTAATCGCGTGCTCGGAGAAGTTACGTGATGAAGGATAAGCTAGCAGTAGAGGGGGGTGAGCCGCTTATCACTAAGCCCCTACCCCCTCCCTACCCCGGAGCCCTCATGATAGGCGAAGAAGAGGAGAGGGCCGTGCTGGAGGTATTGCGCAGCAAGTCTCTCTTCAGGTACTATGGGCCACACCCCCTCTACAAGGTTGAGGAATTTGAGAAGTCGTTTGCAAGGCGGATCGGGTGTAGATATGCCTTAGCCGTAACCTCCGGTACAGCAGCCCTCTTCGTGGCAATGAAGGCCCTGGAGCTTAAACCGGGCGACCTAGTAGCGGTCCCAGCGTATACCTGGATCTCCACGCCTATAGCCGCTGTATACTGTGGTGCGCGAGTCGTGCTGGTAGACGTGGATGAGTCGCTCAACATGGATCCAGGGGAGCTCGAGGAAGTTGGCCAGGACGTGAAGCTTGTAGTCCCGGTTCACATGAGGGGTGCTCCCGCCGACATGGATGGTATAAACAGGGTAGCCAAGAGTATCGGGGCTAGAGTCCTAGAGGATGTTGCACAGGCGTGTGGGGGGAGCTTTAGGGGCAGAATGCTGGGGTCCCTGGGGGATATGGGCGCTTTTAGCTTCCAGCTCAATAAGAACATAACAGCGGGTGAAGGAGGGGCTGTGACGACTAACGATGAGGAGCTGTACAGGAGAGCTGTGGCATACCATGATGTAGCTGCCTACTACAGGAAGCCAGAGTACATTCCTCCACTTCCAGGCCTTAACTTCAGGATGTCTGAGCTTACAGCAGCTGTGCTAGTAGAGCAGCTGAGGAAGTTGGACGTGATAGTGGGGAGGATGAGGCGTGTTAAGCGCTTAGTGCGAAGCGCTGTGGAGGAGTGTGGACTAGAGCCTAGGAAGCTGTGTGACGAGGAGGGTGACACGGGTGTTGCAGTGATATTCTACGCTAAAACACCTGAGAAGGCTAAGCTACTCGCTAAGGCGTTAAGCGCTGAGGGCGTGCCTGCAGACGTGCTTTACTCGCCTGATCGGAAATACGATGGTCATGTATGGATTAACTGGAAGGTACTGATAGGTGAGCACATAGTAGTGAGGGGGGATCAGGGTAAGAGGACGCTAGACCTGCTGTGCAGGGCAGTACAGGTCAACATATCTCCTGCCATGGGTGAGGAGGATGCGGAGCTTATAGCCAGGGCCTTAAGGAAGGTGACGGCTAGACTGACATGAATCCCGCCCAGCCTTAATTAAAGCTGACTATGCCCGATTGTAGCCGGGTGAAGGGGGCGTTGACACGAAGGGAGAACTACCTAAGGGCAGCTGACTTCAGATGCCCCGAATACATACCAGCCGTGGTAAACATCTTCTGGCCTGTATGGAATACCTATCGGGAGGAGCTAGAGAGAATAGCTAGGAGCTACGCCCTACTCTTCCCTGACTATGGGCGTTACGCTGTACACTATGAGGAGAAGCGGGGCGTAATCTATGTTGACGAGTTCTACCGCGATCCATTCGGCTGCATATGGCGCTTCAGGATTAAGGGATATCAGGGGCAGGTTGTGGGACACCCACTTGATGACTGGAGAAAACTGAGGGATTACAGTTTCCCGGATCCTGATGATGGCCTGCCGGTGGAGGGCGGCGGCCTCAGGCCCTGGGAGGAGGTCTTTGAGGAAATGGATAGAGCTAAGGAGGCTGGCGAGCTGGTAGTAGCGCCCATGCCCCACGGCTTCTTCTTCCAGCGCCTCTACTACTTGAGGGGTTTTAGGAACTTGATGCGGGACTTCATACTCAAGCCACCCGAGATATACGAGCTAGTAGAAGCCCTGACGGAGTACAACTTAGGTCTAGTCGATAAATTACTTGAGTTTAGTGGAATCGACGTATTTTACTTCGGTGACGACCTGGGCACTCAGAGTGGAGTAGCCGTTAGCCCTAGAATATTCGAGGAGTTCATATACCCAGCGTACAAGAGGATATTCTCCAGGGCTAAGGCCAGCGGTGCTCGCATCAGGCTTCACACAGATGGCCGCGTGATAGAGGTGATTGACCAGCTCATTAAAGCCGGGGTCGATATACTAAACGTGCAGGATAGGGTGAATGGGCTAGAGAACCTCAAGTCAGCTTGCTGGGGGAGAGTGTGCATAGACCTGGATCTCGATAGGCAGGTACTCATACCTTTTTGCACGCCTCAGGAGATTAAGGATTACATAAGGCATGTAGTCGAGACCCTCGGCTCCAGAAGGGGGGGCTTAATGCTCTACGCCGAGGTCCACCCTCCCACTCCTCTTGAGAACATCAAGGCACTAGCTGAGGCCCTCATGGAGAACATCTGGCTAACCTGATCGCTACACTAGGGGCGTAATACGCTTTAGGAAACCGATCATCCTGCAGGGATAGTCAGTAGTTAAGAGATCCACACCCAGCCTTAGCATCCTCTCAGCAATTTTCTCCTCGTTAACAGTCCATGAATTGATTAAGAGTGAACGTCTTTTAGCCGCCTTCACGAAGTCGGCCGTGACCAGCTTGTAGTGAGGCGCTACCATCTCAACTTTGAGCCTGTTAGCTACTTCGAGCCAGTCCCAGGGCCTCGAGTAGAAGATGATGCCGAGCCTCGCTCTACCCCCACTGGCCTCAGCCACTCCCCTCAGGGCCTCCGGGAGAAAGGAGATGAACACAACTTCCCCCTCCATATCATATGATGAAACTGTGCGCCATACATGCCTCTCATAGCCAGCCTCCTTAAGCTCCAGGAGGAGTACAGCCTTGCCTCTCACGGCATCTAATGCCTCCTCTAGAGTGGGTACAGGCTCCCCCTCTCCCGCGTTGAGATCCCTTAACTCCTTAAGTGTCATCTCGGAGACGCGCCCACTGCCATCAGTAGTCCTGTCCACAGTCTCGTCGTGCATCAACACTAGAGCGCCATCTGAGCTCCTCCTCACGTCAATCTCGATGTACTTAGCGCCGCATTTAATGCCCTTAAGTATAGCCTTCAAGGTATTCTCAGGCGCCTCGCCAGCCGCACCCCTGTGACCTACTATCTCCACGCGAGGAGTTTCGCATATCTCCTTAAATAGGTGTTCAAATAGCGATTAACTGGGGTGAAGAATTCCCCCTTCCTGATCATTGATGAGCGATAGGTAGGCTGACCCGCCCCGCTGAGCGCACCCGCCCAGACGTGGCTCGGCCCTGGATGAATGGGCGGGCCGGCGGCGGGGCGACACGAAGACTTATTATGTAGCTTCTCACAAGGTTACCGGTAATAGCTTTGGCTAGGACTCCTTCACCTACTGAAGGGCTCCAGGAAATCCAGATGTTGATAATACTCAGACCCGGCTTAGTCAGGGAGTTCGTAAGGGAGGTACTGGAGGCTGTGAGAAGAGCTGGCTTAAACGCCTATCCCAGGGCTGAGGGCTACGCATTCATGAGGGATGAGATCGTGGGGCGACTAGGGTTGCCACACCTAAGGTGCGCCGTGATGCTAGACAGGGTAGTGGTATGGGTCAGGGATCCCTACAACCTCAGGAATGACCTGCTGAGCGCGGCTGGAATGAGCGCTGATGAGTACTTCGAGGAGATTATGGTGGCTGCAGGTGAGATAGCTAGGGTGTATGAGAAGTATAGAGCGCTTGCTAGCGGCTACCTACTCAAGCTACCCTAGCGTTACCGTTCTCCCCTACTGCCTCATTTCTCTCAGCACAGTCGCTTATCGCGAATTATTGTGTTCATCATCGGTAAACTCCTAATTTTTCTCAGGAGCTTGATCGAGACCTGGTCTTACTCTTAATAAGGGGTTTTTGCGCTAAGGGCATGATGCTAGACCTAGATCTCCTCCACTGGATTGTTGGGGAAGGGGTGAAAGCTGGCTGTTCCTTCGTTGAAGTTCGTTATCAGGAGCTGGAGAGGCAAGTAGTAAGTGCGGAGAATGGCGTGTTGAAGGAGTTCTCCAGCAGGCTTCAGTCAGGCTTGAGTATTAGAGTAGTCTACGGAGGAGCCTGGGGCTTTGCTTCAACCACCTTTGTGGAGAGAGAGCCTGCTAAGGATGCCTTGGGGCGAGCAATATCGATAGCTAGGGCCAGCTCCAGAAAAGCTAAGCCCGTCAGAATAGCTGAGGTAGCTGCAGCTAGGGGAAGAGTAGCTAGTGAGTATAGGATTGATCCCTTCGACGTAGATCCCGAGAGCAAAGTTAAGCTTATAATGAGCGTCAACAGGGAGGCTGGCAAGCTGGAGGGGGTGGCGAACTCTTATACAGCACTTGGAGCATTGAGGGATACTAGAGCTTATGTTAACAGTGAGGGTGCTGAGCTCCTCGTTGAGGTCCGTGCTGTGGGGTTCCTACAGAGGAGCGTCGCTAAGTACGCTGGATCACTGGAGTCAGTGGGCGATAGCGAGTCGAGAGTTGCGGGCTACGAGTTCATAGAATCTAGAGACTGGACGAATTACGCTGTCGATGTGACGGAGCTTGCTAGGGAGGCGGTAAGGGCTAAGGCGGCTAAGCCGGGCGCATTCCCTGTAGTGCTGGATAATGAGGTTATTGGACTCATGCTTCATGAGGCGTTTGGACACGCGAGCGAAGGGGATGGTGTAGAGGCAGGGGCCTCAATCCTCAAAGGGATGCTGGGGCGGAGAGTTGCTAGCGAGCTCGTGACGGTGATTGATGAGGGAGTTGTGGAGGGCGGGTACTTCGTCCCCTACGATGATGAGGGGGTGAGGAAGGAGAAAACAATCGTGGTGGAGGAAGGGGTCTTAAAGGGGTATCTGCACTCGAGGGCTACTGCAGCAGTGCTAGGCGGCCAGCCTACAGGGAACGCTAGGGCCCAGGACTACTCCCACACTCCAATTGTTAGGCAAACGAACTACTATATGGCACCAGGCGACTGGAGGGTCGAGGAGCTATTTGAAGACGTGAAGTATGGCTACTACGTGAGGGGGAGGGGGGCTAGGGGAGGAGAAGTAAACCCGGGCTTGGGCACCTTCACCTTCAGAGTTGGGCCCTCATATGTCATTAGGAAGGGCGAGGTAGGCGAGCTAGTTCGTGCTGTTACGATAAGCGGCTACATTCTGGAGACCCTCAAGGAGGTGGATGCTGTGGCTAGGGATCTAAAGGTGACTACCAGCGTATTCGGTGCCTGTGGGAAGGCAGGGCAGCGCGTCCATGTAGGGGAT
>QMRZ01000034.1 GCA_003649495.1 Thermoprotei archaeon
AGCCTGGAATATCAGGTCTGTGAGCTCCCCCCAGCGCCTACCACTCCAGTCGAAACTCCTAGTCAACATTAACGTGGGGATGGGGAACGTGAATGGCTGGCCAAGAGCATCACCCTCCAAGTAAAGCTCGAATAACGCTCTAGCTACCACCAACGCCTCATCCACGTAATCACCCAGTTGCCCCGCCGCCCTGCCTCCCACTATAGCTTCTCCTCTCAACATCTCCTTGCTCGTATCCAGGACTAGTGTGATGTTGGTGAAAGGACTTTGGTAACCTGCCCTAGCTGGGTAGTTTAGCTCGAAGAGCATGCCCTGGAGCACCTGCTTGACCCTCTCATAGCTTAGGCCATCGCGCTTGATGAAGGGCGCTGCGTAGAGGTCGAAGGCGCTCGTTGCCTGGGCCCCGGTGAACTCCTGCGCCCCCATGAAGAAGAAGTTAGCCAGGTGTGACACTGCTGTGTCGAAGTGCCTCGCTGGCCTGCTCACCACGCCCGGGGTCTTGAGGCCTAGCTCCAGTATCCTCCTGTAGCTCCAGCCTATGCAGTAGGGTATCCAGAGGCTATCGGGCAGCTTGTGTATGTGTATATCCCCCCTGAAGTGCAGCTCAACAGCCCTGGGGGGCAGGTACTCGCGAAGCACCTCGGGCCTCTTCACCAGCTTCTCGAACAGGTAGCTCCTGAAGTTGCTGTAGCTGAAGTTGGTATTCGCGTTCTCCTTAACCTCCCAGTCAGCTCGCCTGAGGTACGCTGTCTCAAAGTCCTTAATCAGGCTGCTCCAGGTCTTGAGCGTGACCTCGCCGCTCGCCATGGTCTCAAGCTGTACGGAGAGCTACGCTGGGTAAAAGGTAGGGACGAGTAGGGTGAAAGTATTATTGGGCATTCAGAGACTCCCAGCGACAGCCGTATGCCCTCTATTGATGGGTTACAAACTTACCACAGGGGGAGTTAGTGGAGCTAAAGACGCAAGATGGGGGGCGGGCTAGCGTTTGCTTCTACTGGAGACTCCCCTCTTCACATCGGCTATTAGCTCGTCTAGGAATGTTGAGTAGTAGGGCAGCGCTATGAGCTCCCTAACTATGCTCCTCGCTAGAGCTCTCAGCTCTTCCTCTTCCTTCGCGCTTAACTGGTCTCCTACCCCTAGTCCAGGGCAGTTCCGCCTAGCCCATGGGTGTACCGCCAGGCCCCTCTCAGAGTAGGCGAAGGGGAATAGCCTGCACACGCTTGGCCGCACGTCGTATATCCTGCACAGCCCGTCGCTGTAGAATGGACAGACCCCATATCTCCTCTTGAGCGCGAAGTAGTACTCTATGCCAAGGGACGCGAGCCACCCCTTAGCCCTCCTCCTGACCACGTGAGCCAGCAAGCTCCACATCCCCGCCTTAGCCCACCGTTCGACGTCGGACAGCACTATCACTACCTCCAGCTCCCTGCAGCACTTGCCACACCTCACACACCTGAACCTCACCGGTCACCACACCTCAGCTTCAACAGCTAGCTGCGTTGAGCCCGGGAGGCTGGGATGACACAGCTTGGAGCTTCAGCTCGCCACAGCACTGGAGTCTGGAATAACAGATATATAGCTGGCGGACTGGACTGCCTCGATGAAGGAGCTAGAGGAGTTATATGGTAGGCTGAAGGAGGAGTTCCTTAAGTTTAACTTCGAGGAGGTTAAGAAGCTTGCACGCGAGGCTCTGAGCAGGGGGGCGTCGCCAAATGACGTGATAGAGAGAGCGCTCAGGCCAGCCATGGAGGAGGCTGGCAGGAGGTTTGAGAAGGGCGAGTTCTTCCTCGCAGAGCTCGTAGTGGCGGGTGACTTATTCAAAGAGGTCATGGACGAGGTGCTGCTGCCCGAGATTAAGAAGAGGGGAGAGGCTTCGCGGAAGCTTGGCACAGTGGTCATAGGGACCGTCAGGGGCGATCTACACGATATCGGTAAGAGCATCGTGGCCACGATGCTGCGTGCAGCCGGGTTTGAGGTCATAGATCTGGGTGTTGACGTCCCGCCCGAGAAGTTCGTGGAGGCTGTTAAGAAGTACAATGCTGACATAGTGGCTATGTCGGCGCTGCTGACGACTACGATGCTCGAGATGAAGAACGTCATTGAAGCGCTGAAGCAGGCTGGCCTGAGGGATAGGGTCAAGGTCATAGTGGGCGGGGCTGCGGTGACCGAGGAGTTCGCTAAGGAGATAGGCGCTGATGGTTATGGCGAGGACGCAGTTAAGGCTGTTAAGATCTGTAAGGAGCTGTTAGGAGTGGAGGAGTGATTCCCGCTTAGGGGGGCATGCCAAGGATAATTGTTAGGGGGGTAGGGGAGTTCGAGGTCGAGAGAGGCGCTAACCTGCTTGAAGCCCTCAGGAGCTGTGGAGTGCCTATCGCGGCCGGGTGTGGTGGACACGGCCTTTGTGGAATGTGCAGGGTCAGAGTAGTAGCGGGCGAGCTATCGCCCCCCACGCGGCGTGAGGCCGCTCTACTCTCAGGCCTGTTGGAGAGGGGGTGGAGGCTGGCCTGCCAGGCCACGGTACTGGGAGATGTTGAGGTGGAGGTGCCCCTCAGGAGGGCTAGAGTCAAGCGTAGGCTTAGGCCCAGCATCCCGATATCCACTCCCCTACTCCTAATTCCCGTAAGGGTTGTGGAGAACCCCCCCTCAGTCGAGGAGGCGTTGATCAGCGAGCTTAGGAGGCTGGGGGTCAATGTGAGGACTGCCTCCCTCCGCGCATTAGCCAGCATGGCAGCTGCCGCGTCGCGTGGAGGGTCCGATAAGATCGCTGTAATCATGGATGGGGAATTAGTGGACTTAATAGACGACTACAGGGGCTTTGGGTTGGCGGTGGACATAGGTACTACGAGCGTTGCCGCCTCACTAGTAGACCTGGCGAGCGGTAACGTTGTGGGTGAGGAAGTCTCGTTGAATGCCCAGCTGAGGTTCGGGGGGGACATAATAGCTAGGATCCAGTACGCTGCCACGCGCGCTAACGGCGTCAGGGAGCTCCAGGAAGCAGTCGTAGATACCGTGAACAGCCTCGTGGAGAAGCTAGGCGTGCCCAGCGAGAGGATCTATAGGGTGGTTGTAGCGGGCAACTCCGTCATGCTCCACTTGTTCTATGGCGTGAACCCCCGGACTCTCGGCTCGCTGCCGTTTGAGCCAGTATACAGGAGGAGCATCTCCGCGAGGAGTGGCGAGCTGGGCTTACGCGTTAACCCCCAGGCGCTGGTGGAGTCGTTGCCGATACTCGGCGGGTACGTGGGCGGCGATGTCGTGGGGGACATGCTGGCCTCCAGGATCCTGGAGTACGGGACCGCGATGATGATTGATGTAGGCACTAATGGAGAAGTGGTGGTGAAGAAGGGGGATAGGCTTGTGGCAGCGTCAACCCCAGCTGGCCCCGCATTCGAAGGTGTAGGCCTTTCACACGGCATGATGGCTGTTGAGGGGGCTGTGGAGAGAGTCAAGGTGAGCTGGGAGGGCGTCGAGTACCGCGTCATAGGCGGGGGGGATCCTCAGGGCATATGCGGCTCAGGTTACATCGACCTCCTAGCCGAGCTATTAAGGATGGGCCTCCTATCCGAGAGTGGTAGGATGGTGAGGGGGCCCCGAGTAAGGGAGAGGGAGGGGGTTCTGGAGTTTGTGCTGGATGAGGAGAGGGGCGTGGCTCTCACTCAGCTGGATGTGCGCAAGCTCCAGCTAGCGATAGCGGCTGTCAAGATGACCGAGAAGTACCTCCTAAGGCTGCTTAACGTCGATGTGAGAGAGCTTGAAACCGTCATAGTGGCTGGAGACTTCGGCTACCACCTAGACCCCTCTAACGCCATGGAAGTCGGGCTGTTGCCTAAGGTGGATGAGGACCTCGTGGAGTTCATAGGCAATGGCTCGCTGACGGGAGCTGAGATGTTCATGTTATCGAGAGAGGCTAGGGAGGAAGCCTTAAGGCTCGCTGAGGCCTGCGAAGTCGTCGAGGTTCCCCGCCATAACAAGGCTTTCATAGAGGAGCTTAAGCTCGGCAAGTGGAGAGAGCCCTGAGGAGTAGGAGTGCCGCCTCCTCTGCCGCCCCAACTATCTCGTCACTAGGCTTAGCTCCGAACTCGAGCCTCGAGGCGTAGGCACCTAATACCACCACCTGAGACGGCCTCAACCCCGCAAGCCTCACCAGCACGTCGAGAGGTAGGCTGTGAGTGGTTAATGGTAAAGGGCTCTTGACTTCCGGCAAACTGGCTATGACTAGCTCGCCACTCCTACCTCCCATTAAGGCGTCGACAACTATCAGGAGAGAGGGCCTCGCCCTGGCAATGAGGCCCATCACGTTCTCAGGCGTGGAGCCCGCGTAGATCACTGTGCTGACTCCCATCTCCTTTAAGCGGCGATATACCAGGTAGCCAAAGGCGTCATCGCCCCTAAGTGGATTGCCTATGCACAGGATGAGTACCCTCCCTCCACGCTGGGATACCCTCGCCACTAGCTCCTCTAACTTCCTCTCCCCATCCCGTCGCGCGGAGCTGGTCATCGAGGCAGCCCCAGTGGAGGGCTCTCTTAGAGCCTAGAGCTCAGCTCCTCAAGCTTTCGTAACAGGGGCTCTATTATCCACGTGCCCTCCGACACGAGGCCAGTAGAGGGCAGGGTCCACCTGAGGACGACATCGCACTCCATGATCCCGTGAACCTCGAAGTCCTCCACGCTATCTATGCTCCTGAGAGCTCTCAGAGCTTTGAGCTCCAAGTGGCTGGGCAGCGTCGCCATGGCTACTACCCTCTTGGGATCATTGCTGACGACGAACGCCGTAGGGAAGTACGGCGTCTGGACCAGGGCCTTAGCCAGCGTCTTCGCAGACTCTGTGCTGTCAACATATATCCAGTAGATCTTCAGGGGCATCTCCTCGGGATTGAAGTCTAGCGCCACGGCATTGAAGAGCCAGAGGGGCTTCACGTGTCTCAGGAAGTGATAGGAGACTACCTGCTGCCTCACCCCCAGCGCTCGAGCCACATCTATCAGGTTCGCGTAAGGGTTCTGAAGTAGCTTAGAGAAGATGGCTAGATCTATCTCATCCGGCAGCACCCTGAGCGCGCTGACCTTCTCCACTACCTGCACGCTGGCGTAGGCCTCCGGGATCCTCTCAACATCCCCCACTATGCGCCCCTCCGCGAATCGGGTCAGCATCGCCTCATCGGGCCTCCACCTACAGTACATAAGTGGGATGATGACCTCCTTATCCTCAAGCGGCATTGCCTCCACGACCTTGTCCACGTAAGGCTCCGGGAGCAGGGAGTAGAGCAGCAGCGTGTCCCTCTTACCCCTGAACAGGTGTGAGGCTGAGAGAATGTATGGGAGCTGAGTCTCGGCGAGCGCCTCGACTACCCTCTCATCATAGCGAGCCTCGATGAAGACTTGGATGAGCCCCATAGCCCTGAAGTCGAACCACGCGCTGAGGTACACCCTGCTGTACAGGTCTCTGACCTTCCTCGATATGTAGGGTATCGTGAAGCCAGTCTTCCTAGCAACCTCGGCGTAGGACAGGGATGTGACCATGGCTTTTAGGATCTCGTACTCACTCTTGGTAAACCTCTTGGCCGTCCTCCTAGGCACAACCTTAAGAGAATTACGGGATACAAATACCTTCTTCCATCACTTAAAACTCACTCCCGCTCCAGCGCGAGCTTCCTGGGAGGAGAATACCTAAGGAGCGCGTAGTTGTAGGCTCCGTACAGCAGCAGTGCAACTCCCCCTAGAGATGCAGCTGTTAGCAGGATGTTAAGCAGCATTAGGCGATCTACATCGATGCTGGAGTAGCGTATGGTTACGCTCCCCCTCACCTCACACGAGGAGCAGTTCAGGATTATGAGCACCTCCTCGGGCACGCTCAGCAGCGTTAAGCTGCCCTTCTCGACATGAGCCTTATGGCTACCCAGGTAGGCAGAGCCGACTTCAGTCCCATTCGACAGGAAGCTCAATGAGAGCTCTAGAGGGGCTGTCGAGGTGATGTTAACCAGGTAGTACACTTTTTCGCCAGTCACGTCTCTCAGGGGGAGGTGTACCGCAGCGCTCTCTTCAACGTGTAAGGCTAGGTGCTTACTGCACACCATCCTGGGCGAGGCATAGTACATCGTCCAGAGGGATAATAGGAGGCCAGCGGCCGTCAGCAGGGCCCCCGTTACTATGGCGCACTTATACTTCCTACCTCTTCGCATATAGCCAGCACTTCACCCTATGACCCCCACCCAAGTCAATCATTGGCGGCTCCTCCCTCCTACAGATATCCATCGCGTACGGGCACCTCGGGTGGAAGCGGCAGCCAGGTGGCGGGTTAATGAGGCTGGGCGGCTCGCCCGGCGGCACCTTCCTGAACCTCTTCCTATTCTCCGGGTCAGGATCCGGTATGGCTGCGAGGAGCGCCTGAGTATAGGGATGCTGGGGGTTGCTGATCAGCTCCTTCGTCGGCGCGATCTCCATCAGGTGGCCCGCGTACATTATGTATATCCACTCGGAGAAGTACCGCGTGGTCGATAAGTCATGCGTGATATAGATGAAGCTTATCCTCCTCTTCTCCTGCAGCTCGCGCATTAGGGTCAGTATCTCGATCCTGACGGATGCGTCCAGCATCGAGACGGGCTCGTCGGCGATCACTAGCTTGGGCCTTAGGATTAGTGCCCTGGCTATGGCCACTCTCTGCAGCTGGCCCCCGCTCAGCATGTGGGGATACTTGAACGCAAAGTCCTCGACTGGCGTTAGCCTCACCTCCTCTAGGGCCTTGAATATTCTCTCCCTCCTCTCCTCCCTGTCACCTACCTTGTGTATCAGGAGGGGCTCCTCGAGTATCCGGTAGATGTTCATGAAGCTCGGCAGTGCGCCGTAGGGATCCTGCTGGACCAGTGATGCCTCGCGCCTGTACCACATCAGCTCCTTTGGCCTGAGGTGGGTGATGTCCTTGCCGTCAAATATTATCCTACCCTTGGTGGGCTCGAGAAGCCTCAGGATAGTCCTCCCGAGCGTGGTCTTGCCGCTCCCCGACTCTCCGACTAGCGATACCGCCTCGCCCCTCATCAGCTCGAACGAGACGTTATCGACAGCCTTCAGGTAGAGAGGCTTCGAGAAGAGCCCCCTCCTCACCTCGAACCACTTGCAGAGGTTCTCCACCCTTAGTAGCGGCTCGGCCATATTCTCACCTCTTCGCATATAGCCAGCACTTAACTTTGTGCCCGCCTCCCAGGTCGATCACAGGCGGCTCCTCCCTCCTACAGATATCCATCGCGTACGGGCACCTCGGGTGGAAGCGGCAGCCAGGTGGAGGCTCCAATAGGCTGGGCGGGGCTCCAGGTATGAACTCGAGCTTCTTGTCAGTCCTCAATGTGGGTACGCTAGCCATGAGCTTCTGGGCGTATGGGTGTGAGGGCTCCCTGTAGAATATCTCGGCATCCGCTACCTCCACGATCTGGCCCGCGTACATCACGGCCACCTTATCCGCCAGCTCGCTGCTTAGGGCTATGTCGTGCGTGATAAATATGTAGCTGAGCCCGTACTCGTCCCTCACCCTCTTCAGCATGTTCATTATGTTAGCCTGCGTGATCACGTCTAGGGCGGAGGTGGGCTCATCCAGTATCACCAGCCTGGGATTAGTTATCAGGGCCATGGCTATCACGGCCCTCTGCTTCATCCCCCCGCTCAGCTCGAAGGGGTACCTATCAGCGAATGCCTCGTGGATCCCGACCATCCTGAGCATCTTCCTGGCCCTGGCTATGGCCTCCTCCTTGCTGAGCCCATCGTAGATCATGAGGGGCTCGCCCACCTGGAACCCCACCTTGAGGACCGGGTTCAGGGAGTTCATGGCGCCTTGGAACACCATCGATATCTTCCTCCACCTCACCTCCCTGCGGAAGGTCTCCTCATCCAGCTTCATTATGTCCCTCCCCTCGAAGATTATGCTGCCATCGTAGGTGTGGACGTTCCTAGGCAGCAGCCTGATAATGGCCTTAGCCATTGAGCTCTTACCACAGCCTGACTCCCCCACTACCGCCAGCGTCTCGCCCTCCATGAGCTGGAAAGACACATTGTCGACTGCCTTCACAACGCCCTTCCTGGTGGAGTAGTAGAGGCGTAGCCCGCGGACCTCCATTAACACCCCCATGCTCCCACCTCTACAGCTCCCTCAGCCTCGGGTTCACGATCTTATCGAGCGCGAAGCCGAGCATCGCGAAGGCGAGGGCAGTCAGTATCAGCATGAATGAAGGCTCAAGCACCCAGTAGTAGTAGCCCTTGTACAGCGCGCCGTTGGTGTAAGCGTCGTTTATGACCTTGCCCCAGGTGGGCAGGTAGGGGTCGCCCAGCCCCAGGATGGAGAGGCCGGCCTCGAGGAACACGTAGCCCGGTATGGCGCCTATCATGCCCGGCACTATGGGCGGGAGGATCTTGGGTATTATGTATAGGAAGACTATCCTTAGGTCACTAGCTCCATAGGCCTTCGCGGCCTCGATGTAGGGATACTCCCTTATCTGCATCACCAGGGCGCGCGTGCTCTTGATCCCGGGGCTGAATATGCTCAGAATTATGACCACGGCCAGGATGAGCCATATTGTGAGCTTGTAGAATGTGGCCAAGAGTATGAGGAAGGGCAGGAAGGGGATTACCATGTAGATCTCAGTTAGCCTCTGGATGATCAAGTCCACCTTCCCGCCGTAGTAGCCGCTTATCGTGCCTATTATGAGGTGTATGATGGAGACCGCTACCGAGGCCGTCAGGCCGAAAGCCATCGCGACAGGCGTCCCCCAGAGCAGGGCTATTGTGAGGTCCCTCCTGAGGTGGTCAGTGCCAGCCAGGCCCCAGACCCTTCCGTAGATGACTGCCTTGACGTCCACGTCGGCGTCCTCGCCGAAGAGCGTCCCCCTTATTATCAGCTTGTAGGTGCCCTTCAGCGACCTAGCCGTCGACACGTCCAGCATCGACTCATCCTCAACGCCGAAGAGGCACACCTCTATGGGGAGCTCGGTGGCGGGCTCCTTGCCCAAGGCCTCAACAACGTGCCTCAGGGCGCTCCTGTAGGCCTCCGGGTTTATCGATAGGTACAGGATGTCGTCGGGCGCGCGCAGCATGTAGTCCATGAGCTTGAACTCCTCACCCCCGGGCTTCACCCAGTAGATCCTGAGGAGGGGCGCTGTAGCATTGTACTTGGCGTAGAAGAACAGGTTTATCTCTGAGGGGAACCCGTCGTACGGGTAATTGAACGTGAACTCTATGTACAGCTTCTTGAAGTTGGTGCCCGGTATGGGCGTTACCGCCTTGACGACACCCACTCTCCTCACCCTAGTATCCAGAACTATGTTCTCCGGCAGGTTCTTGCCGATCAGGTACTTGATCCATATGGGCGCCGCATTCCTAGGCTTGTCAAGCCAGATCCCCCCCTCCCCCCTCCACAGGGATATCGCCCTGTCGTAGGGTATGGCTATCACCGTGTATATCGAGATGGCCACTAGCAGGAGGAGGAGGCCCAGCCCCATTACGCCGGACTTGTAGCTCAGCAACTCTCTGAGGGCAGCCTTCAGCCCCATCTCGTAGCGCGGTGTGCTCATCTCCTCACCTCCCTCCCAGGGACAGCCTTATGCGGGGATCTATCAACACGTAGACTATGTCGAGCAGGAAGACCGTTATCATCAGGAGGTAGGCGTAGATCACAGTTATCCCCACGAGGACTGGAGTGTCAAAGGCGTTTATCGCGTTGTAAGTCAACATTCCCAGGCCGGGCCAGTTGAACACCCTCTCGGTTATGATGGCGCCGCTCCACGACCCTATTAGGCCTAGGGCGAAGTTCGTGACTATAGGCGGCAGGGCTGGCCTCAGGATGTACCTCCTCTCTATCAGCCGGGGCGGCACCCCCTTGGCCCTCGCAGCCTCCACGTAGTCCTCAGTGGAGAATATCAGGAAGAATGTCCTGGAGCTGTAGCAGCCGAGGAAGAAGCCTGAGATTATCCAGGAGGCTAGGGGGAGTATCATGTGCTTAAGCACGCTGAGCGAGTACAGGATCGGGTCCTCGGGCGGCGGGACGTCCACTATCCCCCCCGGCGGCAGCACGTGCAGCCACGAGTAGAATATGAGTATAAGGAATATCCCGTAGAACCAGCCCGGGATCACCGAGGTGGGGGAGAGGGCTATGAACAGCTTGTCCAGGAAGCTGCCGTAGTGCCTGGCTAAGTACAGCCCCATGAAGAGGTTGACGAAGAAGTGGATCAGCATCGACGTGGTGAACAGCATGACTGTCTGGGGCAGCCTCTCCAGGATTATTATCTTCACCTGACGCGAGCCGCTGTCACTCTGCAAGTACATCGCACGCCCGAGGTCCAGAGTTAGTGCATCCTTCAGGTATATGAAGCTCCTCACTAGGAAGGGCTTATCCAGCCCCCTCCTCTTTATCTCTATCTCGAAGGTCTTCTTGATCAGCTTATCTATCTCAGCGGGGGGCAGGTTCCTGTACTCCGGATTCCTCTTAATGTTGTAGGTTATCTCGAGTATAAGCTGGCTCTTAATGTACTGATCCACCAGGCCGCCCATGTTGGCCACTACAATAGTTATGTACATTGATATCACTAGCGTTAAGTACAGCATTATTGCCCTCTTCGCCAGCCCTTTGACTACACCGCCCGCCCGCATGTAGTTCATCAGGAGGGGGAGCAGCTCTATTTAAAAATTGTGTGGCTGGGAGCGCGGCAGAGATCATGCATATTGGTCTGAAAAGAGTTTTGGCTAGAGATTTTTACTGAGAAAAAGGCATTGAATGAGAATCCCGCTAGCCTCCCCTGCCTGCTCTGCGTGCGCTGACTATCGCGTAGATGGCGGCTATCAGCGCTATCACCGCCACTGCTAGCGAGCCAGCCGCTATCGTCTGCAGGCTGCTCACCGCTCCCTCCAGGGCCTGGATACTAGTGCTCACCTCCTCGATGGAGGTCTCGATCCCAGATACCCTGGCCTCCACGGTCGACTTTAACGCGGCGATCTCCGATCTCAGGTAGCTCGTCAAGGGTATAACGGTGAATGGGGTCTCGACGATCGCCGGCGTCGCCACATCCTTGCTCAGGGCTATGGCCATTATCCTGTAGGTGCCCGGCGTCAGCTTGGCCGTCAAGGTGTCCGGCAGCGTAATGGTCCACTCTCCCTCAGCCGTGGCGTTAGCCATGCCCTTGCCGACCACGTTGCCCTCGGAGTCCAGCAGCACGTACTTGACGAACTCCATCCTGTTGTTCGGGTAGGGCTTGCCAGCGAAGCTCAGCGAGATCTTGAACTCCGCTGGCAGGCCGGGCACCACGTTCTCGGGCACGCTCACCGTAGCCTCAGGTACTGGCGGCGAGGCCAGCCACGCCCACCTATCAGCCTTGAAGGTGTACTCCCTGAACGCCTTCAGCACCGCCTGGTGAGCTGTGAAGTCCGCCCTATCCAGGTAGAAGGGCCCGTCAGCAACCCAGAAGTGGCCGTGGGCCTCGAACCACTTCTTCAGGTTCTCGTACCTCGCCTTAGCCTCCTCCGGCGTGATGTAATTCTTAGCCCACTCGTCGTAGAACGGCACGTAGCCCGTCTCCATCGCCTCATCCAGCATCTTCTTCAAGACCTCTATGCTGGGCCCTCCAATGTAGTTCATCCACTCGACCTTCAGCTTGTCAGCCTTAGCCGAGGAGAACGCGAGCAGGCCCTTCTCCTCAGCCATGATGCCTATGGCCCTCATGTGCCATGGATACGCTGGCCAGTCAGCAGCCCAGTCGACCATGAACTCGGCCTCGGAGTGCGTGTAGTTAATGTAGTACTCGATGACTAGCGGGTCCCAGCTGATTATCCTCATGCCCCGCCAGTTCTTCCTCCACTCCTCGTGAGCCGGGACAGCGGCCTCATCGTACAGCGGGCTATCCGGGTTCTCAGCCCTCTCCCAGCCGAATGGCCACAGCCCGACCCAGTCGGCCTTTGTCATTACGCTGCCATCGTGGTACTTGACCTTGCCTATCACGTGGCCGTAGTTGACGACTATCTTCGCCTTAGCGTAGGTGCCGGGCGGCGGGCCCACGACCTTCTTCTCCTTCACATCCCACGCGAACCACGCGTCGCTTGGCACCTCGATCTTGTCGACCTGGACGACCTTCAGCCAGTCGCTGCTGCTCTTAACCCTTAGGCCCTTCTCGACGTACACAGTTGCGTTGATGAACCTGTTAGCCATTGGTAGCCCAGTGTACGGGTTGATCA
>QMRZ01000035.1 GCA_003649495.1 Thermoprotei archaeon
GGAAAGAGTGGTATGAGCTGGTAGAGCATGATACACTGATGAGGGCTGTTGCGTGGAATGAAAGCACTGCATACGCGCACAGTGTGATTGTGCAGCTCGCGGTGTTGCCGCCTGATATACTCTTTCCAGGAAACTTATACCAATTACCAGTTAAGATAGCTTGTGTGGCCTCGGCGGTCCGTGTGATGCACGGCCTTACGGCGGAGGGGTATTCACGGGAAATGCTTAAGAGGCTCACGGTAACTGAGCTGGGTAAATGCTATCCTCAATATCTAACGTAATCCGCATCAGCTCTTCCTCAAGCATCCTGCCGTACTCCTCCTTCAAGACGAGTATAGCAGCCTTAGGAGGTATCACGCCTCTTTCAGTTATTATCGCGTCAATGTACTCGGGTGGCGTCACATCGAACGCGGGGTTTCTAACTCTGAGGCGTGGCGATGAGGCGAGCACGTTTGGGGGCACGACCTCCTTAGGGTCTCTCTCCTCTATTGTTACTAGCTCGCCAAGCACTGTCGCTGGACTGAACTTGTAGGTCTCTGCAGCTACGTAAAACCTCACTCTGGCTTCGTGTGCTGCTAGTGCTATCATCGAAGTCCCAACTTTGTTGACAACAGCCCCATTAGCCGCTACAGCGTCCGCCCCCACTATCACCTTGTCCACTTCCTTCATGAAGAACCGGACGGCCGAGTCCGGTATTAGAGTGGTGGGTATGCCAGCCTGCGTGAGCTCACGGTAGCTGATTAAGCCCTGGAACCTGGGCCTCGTCTCGGTAGCGTAGACCCTAAGCTTCTTGCCCTCCTTAAAGGCGGTTTTTATGACTGATAAGGCGGCTGAGCTGTTACAATGCGTCAATACCACGTCACCATCCTCGAGGAGGCCAGCGCCTATCCTGCCTATCGTCTCTACGGCCTTAAGTGAGAGCGAAGTGAACTCGTCTGCAGCCCGCACGGCAGTAGCTATGGCGTCCCTTAGGGTTCTGGCGCTCTTGACTCGCATCATCACGTAATTAACTGCATTGGGGAGCGAAACGGCGGTTGGCCTCGTTGACTTAAGGAGCTGGGCGACCCGCTCCATGTACTCGAGGTACTCTCCTAAGTCGTGACCCTTGTAGGCGATGGCCGCTAGCTTCAATGCGTGGGCGGCTGCTCTAGCTATCCTGCCAGCTCCCCTAATCTTCATCTCCCTTATGTACTCGGCTATCTTAACGACTTCAGCTGGCGGCTCCACTCTCCACCACCTCGAGTAGCCTGTGAGCAGCAGAGATAACGTCCATAGTCTCGGGGGGCCACCCATAAAGCTCCCTAACCAGTAGGATTACTGCCTCAGGCGCTACGACGCCTCTTTCAGTTATTATCGCGTCAATGTACTCGGGTGGCGTCACATCGAAGAGGGGCGACTCAGCTGAAAGGTCGGCCTCTCGCTCAAGGCCTGGGAGGAGCTTAACGCCCCTAATTATAGGCAACCTCACCAGCTCGCCGAATATCGTCTCGTGGCTGAACTTGTGAGTAGTAGCTATTACGAACGTCCTCACTCTGGCTTCGTGTGCTGCTAGTGCTATCATCGAAGTCCCAACTTTGTTGACAACAGCCCCATTAGCCGCTATGGCCTCAGCCCCCACCACAACAAGATCTACATCTTTCATGAAGAACCGGACGGCCGAGTCTACTATTAGCTCGACTTCGAAGCCCATCGAGCTTATCTCCCTAGCCATCTCAACCCCCTCACTCCCAGGCCTGGACTCGGTGACGTAGACGCGCACTCGCTTGCCCTCCTCCCTAAGCCTGTGGAACAGCGCCATTATGGTCTTGCTGTAAGAGCATGTCATGAGAGTATCCCCATTCCTCACTCTCCTGGCACCCAATGTTGCGGCGATATTCACCGCGGATTCCAGCTCTCTCCTAAGGGACTTTATCTCAAGCTCTAGGGCGTCAGCTATCTCAGAGGCGCTCCGTCCCGCTTTTATGTGCTTCTCAACAGCCCTGAGCAGCCTTCTCATCATGTTGTTTAGCATTACGGAAGTCGGCCTAACCTCCACTAGCTTGTTCACTAGCTCGGCTAAGGTCTCCAGGCTCTCACGCAGATTATAGGCTCTCTTGAACACCTGAGGGAACAACTCTAGCGCCCTCAACACGGCGTCAGTGGAGCTGTATATGCGGTACTCAGCTATCTCCCTAATGGTGTCCTCCCACCACGCCATTACAATAACTTAGCTGAGGCGGCGTTAAAGGATGTCGTCCCCCATCTAGCCCCAAAGCTTATTTCCATTGAGCGTTATATGAGGTACGGCCCGTTGGTGAGCGAGCTAGGCGCTGGATCGGTGATGACCACTGGGGGCTGAGGGCCGAGCTAAGGCTTGCGCGCGAACACTAAGTACCCTGTGTGGCCTACCATCCTGAGCTCAGGCCTGGTCTCTCCCCTCCTAACCTTATACCTGCGCTCTAGTAGCTCCTCAGCCTCCACCATTATAAAGCCGGTGCGCCGAGCTTCCTCAACAGTCCTCTCGACCTGGTTTATTGTGGGGAGGAAGCAGGCCAGCACGCCACCATTGCGCAGAGCCTTATACGCGTGGTGTAGCACAGCCCACGGCTCCGCTAGGTCTAGCACTACAGCGTCTATATTCTGCTCTTCAATCCCCTCCCTAACATCTGCCTCTTTGAACACCACGTACTCCTCGAGCCCTAGCATTCTCAAGTTCCTCCTAGCTACCTCGATGAATTCTCTCCTCACTTCATACGTGTAGACCACCCCACTCGGCCTCACGAGGTAGGCGAGCACTGCTGTGAGGCATCCAGAGCCCGTACCCGCCTCAACGATGCGTGAGCCCGGCCCTACGCCGGCTTTGAGGGCTATTAGAGCAGCGTCCTTAGGGTATATAACCTGCGTCCTCCGCTCAAACTTCCTGTACACCACGTCCAGTAGGCTGGGCCTCACGACTCTGAACTTGACTCCGATGTGAGTCCTGAGGACCTCGCCATAGTGCCTACCCAGCAGGTCTTCAGCCCGTATTACACCCTCATTGAAGCTGTACGTGGATCCGCGCGTGACCTTCACTATGTAGTGCCTATCCTCGCTGAAGTAGAGCAGTACTAGGTCACCCTCCTGCACTATCATCGCGTCACATGCCTGTGCGGGCCTTTAACCCTATGCCGCCTCAACACAGGACGCGCTGCAGAGCTCACGAACGTCGTACACCGGGACTACGTCCTTCATCTCCTCGGCTAGCCTCCTGCTCTGCGTGGTCACGATGACTTGAAGGTCGCGCCTCCACTCGACGAGGTGCTCCACGATAGCCCTCTTAGTCTCGTCATCCACGTTGGGCACCGGGTCGTCCAGGATTATCAGAGAGAGGCCCCGCTCCTTTAACTCGTTGAGAGCTAGTACAAGGGAGAGCGTTAGGAGGGCACGCTGCCCATCGCTCAGCCTCGAGGCTGCGGGCACCAGTTTGTCATCTGAGATCCTATGCACGTAGAATGTGTAATGGCCGTGCCTGCCGCGCAGCTCATCAGCTCCCTTGACCTCTATCCTCACTCCATCGTACTCGCCGTACACATTCATCGCCTTAAAGAGCTGACTAGTGCTAGCCGAGAGGCGCTCCACAAGCTTCTGCCGAAGTGTAACATGGGCCTCTCTTATGGCCTCCCTCACCCTCATCAGTGTCTCGTATAGCCGCCTAACCCTAGCGAGCTTCTCCTCCACTGCTTGCGCAGCCTCGACGGCAGCCCTAGTCCTCTCGAGTTTTGCTACAATTTCCTTCTCCCTCTCCCCCAACTCCTTAAGTTCCTCCTCAATCCTTGAGATCCTAGCTCCTAACCTTCCCAAGCTCTCAATGATCCTCCTCTCCTCCTCCTCGTCGTAGCCGCTAGCTGCAAGCTCGCTTCTCACCTCATCGAGTCTAGCTTTAAGCTCCTGGGCCCTCAGCCTCCTCAAATACTCCTCAAGCCTCTTACAGGCTGTGGAGAGGTCTGCAATCCTCCTGTTCACACTAGCCAGGTGCGTCTCAAGCTCGTCAACGCGTGCACGCGCCTCCTCTAGCTCCTCAAGCCTCTCGTTAAGCAACTCCTCTAGCTCCCTCCTCCTCTCAGCTAGCTCGGAGAGATCACGGAGCGCAGGTTCTAGCCTCCTTAGTTCACGCTCAATTGACCGAAGCTCGCGCAGCTCTCTCTCTAGCCTCTCAGCCTCCCTCTCCAGCCTCTCGGGGGCCTCGACTCTAGGCAGGCCAGTTGCCTCAGCGACTCTACTGCCGCATACGGGGCACTTAGCCTCCCCGCCCCTCCTTAGCGAGTCTAGCAGCTCAGCCTGTAAGGTCTTTATACAGGCTACTTTCCCCCTCTCAGCTCTAAGCGACTTAAGCTTAACCTCAAGCTGTGCCACTTTCTTAGCAACCTCCCCCGGCTCCCCGTACTTCTTAGTCAAGCCCTCGTATCTCCACTTGCTATCCTCAAGCTCCCTAATCTCCGACTCGACACGAGCTAACTCGTCCTCAAGTTCTCTAATCTCATCTTCAAGCTCCTCAACCTCTCCCCTCGCCCTCTCAACCTCATACTCAAGCCTTAGCCTAGCGCCCTTAGCCCTCTCTAAGGCGCTACTTAGAGCCTTGCTAACTGCCTCAAGGTCACTAGTCCTCACCCTCCTTAGCTCCTCGGCCTCGGCGCCAAGGTACAAGTCCTCAAGCAGGTCTGCGGCCTCACGCCTCAGCTTCTCCGCGTACATGACCAGGTACTGCCTACTAACTCTCGGGGCCCTGGCCACCTCAGGGCCTCCGAGGCTCTCTAGTAAAGCCTCAAGCCGGGCTCTCTCCTTGACCAGCTCGCTAACTCTCTCTGAGGCCTTCATCAGCTCAGCCATCCTCTCCTCTAACACCTTCCTCTCAGCCTTGAGCTTCTCAAGCTCCCCTGTCAGCTCCCTCCTTCTCTCACGAATTCTCTTAATTTCATCCTTAAGCCTCTCGAGTTCTCTCCGCGCAGCCTTAGCATCAAGCCTCCTCGCCTCGTCCTCCAGGGCTTCAATGTAGCCCCTGATTTCCCTCCCGCTGAGCTCCCTATAGAGCCTCTCCAGCTCGCCTATCCCGAGCATCCCATCTATCAGCCTGCTACGTGCTGATGGGGGGGCATATGCGAGCGCATAGAGCTCGAGGTGTCCAACCGCTACCTCTCTGGCGAACTCCTCGAGGCTTATCCCTAGTCGCTCCTCGAGGTACTCCTCCCCCCTCTCGTCAAGGAGCTCGCTAGCGCCTACTACCACTCTAAGCCTGCTCCTCCCCTTCCTATCCAGCGTCCGCTCAACCTCGACCTCGCCGCTCTCATCTGCTAGGACTACCCTGACACGCGCTTCCCCGCACGCGTCATTTATCAAGTCCTCTCTTCGTAGCGCCCTAGCCCTCACCTCCCTCGTCGAGCCGAAGAGGGCATACTCAAGCGCCCGCACGATTGATGTCTTCCCTGAGCCAGGCGGCCCGTAAAGTAGCGCGACTCTCCCCTCTAGCCTAAGCCTCACCTTGCCACTGAAGGCTCTGAAGCCTTCAGCCTCAAGCTCCTTCAGCCTTAGCCCCATCTCCCACCACCTCCCTCAGGAGTTCTCTCAGCTTCTCTCTCAAGGCTCGCGGCCCCCCTCTCTCGTATGCTGCCACTAGTTCCTCAGCCAGCCTGAGGGCCTCAAGATCGTCTCTCAGCCGCTCAGCTAGGATCTTCCTAAGCTCTTCATAGAGCAGAGACTTGCCAGCCGCCTGCTGGTGTGGAGCGCCCATTTCCTCAGCCCCCTCTAGCTTAACAACGTCGTGTGCCCCATGTGCCTTAGCTCCCATCACATAAATGTTCACCACTCTTGAGCCGTGCTAGCCCCGCCTCTTGGACAGCTCCACCAGCCAGGGGTTCCCCCTGACGAATTCTGGCAGCTCCTCAGCCTCTAACTCAATGGGCGCGGAGGGTGGGGCTCTAGGGGCCTCAGGAGGCTTAGAGCTCCTGAGCTCCTCGAGTAGCCTGTAAAGCTCGTTGATGCGCCGCTCAAGCTCAGCCACTCTCTCCTCAAGTGCCTTTACACGGGCCTCGAACTCCGGGCGAGCTCGAGGCTGTGGGAGAGGTCTACCGCCGAGGGGTCTAGCTGCCACTCTCTCAACCACGCCCTTATCGCCCACCTCGAGAAGCCCGACTCCACTTCTCCTGAACTCGGAGGGTAGCGGGAGCGACCTATACCCCACCTCGGGGATAGCTATGTAGAGCTTATCGTAAAGTCCCCCAGCTTCTTTGAGTAGCTCGAGGATAGCCTCTCTAACCCTCTTAGCAGCTACCAGCCCGACTGCGCTAACGTCGAGGGAAACCACCTTGACGCCTATCAGCCGCTCTCCCTCCCTGAATGCGGCGTCAACCCCGCTGGGGGACTCTACCTCCTCACACCCCCTACTGAGGAAGTAATCCTTGACGGCTCTCTTGAGCCGCTCTTCCATTAGTAGTGGACACCCCTCTTAAACCAGCCCTCCCTCCTCCTCTCATTCCAGTGGTAGTCGTCAGGTAGTGCTAGGCTCCAGACAACACAGCCCTTCCACACGGAGAACTGTGGATCCTGAGTGAGCCTGACACTCACGTTAACGTCGCCGCCAAGCCGCTTACTCAGGCAGTGCCTCATCTTCGTGGGCGCGTCAACTGCGAGATCCTCAAGACCCTTGGGGACCTTCCAGTTGAAATTCCCGCCACTGAGTATTATCTTGCTGAGCAAGGTGTTGCGTATGGAGAAGGGGGTTTTCAGGACTGCCTTCACGACAGCTTCCTCGAGGGGCAGCGTGCCCTCGATCACCTCATCGCCTTGCCGCGCATCCCTTATGCTGAGCACGCCTCGCTTCCTGTAGCTCTCGAATATCTCATGAGCTGGGTTAAAGACCACTTCCCCTATCAAGAACCTGTACCAGCCTTTATCCTCCATGTCTATCACGTCCAAGGCCGATAACTTCACTCTCGCTCTAACCCTCTCAGGGTTCTCCTTAGCCTTCCTTACCGCTTCATCCAGCTCTAAGGGTATCAACCCTACTTCCTCCTTGAATCTGCGCACCGCTAGCTCATCGCTAGCGAGATCGCTGTGGCCCAGGTCCTTCAGAACCTCAGCAGCTATTGCATCAGCCTCAGCACCCCCCCTGTAAAGCGCTACAACAGCCTCCCTGATCGGGTAGCTATGGATAGGCGTCACCTGAGTGTTACCGTGGCCTGACTCGACTACTATGCAGGATAGCTCCTTCTCCGCTATAGCCACGGCCAGTGGCTGTGGGATCACGGTGAAAGCCTTCACTACTCCCAGCTCCCTGTCAATCTTGGCGTGTATCTCCAGCAGCCTCTCGTACATGTAGTCGGGGGCGATGGCTGAGAGAGCAGCTGTTACATAGAATCCATCGAAGTCGCTTTCAACCTCCTTCCTAAACTCCTCAAAGCCTTCCCTCGTCAGCTCCTCCTCGATCTTCCACGCCCTCTCATCCCCCCGCCTCACCTCTCCATCGCTCATCGGGTAAACTAAGTTCTTCCCAACAGTATCGACTGAGGCGAAGTAGCGTATCGCCTCATCGCCCACCACTATGCGTTTATCAACGCCGAAGAACTTAAGCAGGTAACTCTCCTCAATGAATAGGCCTACATTGCTCTTAACCCTGGGCTTGCCCCTCCGCAGGGTGCCATACTTGAAGAACCTAGTGCCGTAATCCTCACCGTACGCGTACTTGAGTCTATACCTGTACTCCTCGCTAGCTAGCTGCTGTCCAGGCATCCCATCCCCCACATTAAAGGGCTCTGTAGCTTATATAAAGCTGGTACGAACAGGTAGACGAGAGGTGCAGTTGAAGCCCCTTCCGCTAGCTAGAGGCCGCCACCCACTATGAACCTTAGCTGAGCAAGCCTATCCATTACTTCTATGAACTCCCTCTCCAGCTGGCTCTTCTTCTCAGCGAACTCCTCCTCCCCTATCTCCCCTCTCTTTCTCTTCTCGACGAGCCGTTCGAGCTCCTCTATCAGCTCCTTCCTCCTCTTCTCCAGGGCTTTCAAAGCTTCCCGCGGATCCTTAAAGTCTCTCAGCGAGATTCCCACATGGGTCGAGGTGAGTGGCCTCAGATAAAGGTGACGGGCTGGGGGCAGGGGTGTGAATTACGGCTCTCAGGCATCTCCGTAAGTTCTGCTAAGGACTCGCATTATCTCAAGCTATAAGCTCCTTAGAACTCCACGGGCCGCACCTCAGAGGTGTAGGGGGCGCGAGGCTGGAGGGTATAGTAGTGGCTTAAATATCTCCGGTCCTGAGTAATAACGCGGAGGTGTGTAACTTGCGGATTGCTGTTAAGAGGCCTAATGGTAGCGTGCTTGTGGAGGCCGAGATCTACAGGGACTGGTGCCCCCTTAATTACGAAATCATATCGGCGATCCTCCCGGCTAAGGCCCGCGCCTACACGCTCGACTCGTACGCTGTGTACTTCACGCTGGGGATCCGCGTGCTTCTAGAGAAGCCGTACGAATCAGCTAAGCCCGGCGACGTGCTCGTAATACCCTACACCAATAGCATAGCCGTCGTCCTCGAGCCTGTGGAGAAGCTGCGCTTTAAGTCCACCCTTATAGGGAGGACTGTAGGAGGCTTTGAGACTCTTAGGGGCATCCGTAAAGGCGAGCCTGTGATTATAGATAGGGTAATGAGGGGGAGGGCTGGCGGTGCCGCGCCATGGGAGAGAAGGCGGTAGGCGTTAAACTTAGGAGTATCGCTGACCTCGCCAGGCTGGCGTCCTCGATGGCTGGGATGGGCAGCGGGATATACATCGTCCACTTCACGCATGAGGGCAAGCACTACTATGGGCTCCTCGTTACATTCAGGGACTACTATAAGTACTACGGGATCCCGATATTCTATTACGTCGAGAGGGGCGAGCCCCTGAGAGGTAGGTACTTGCTCATTAAAGTGGACGAGAGCGGGGAGAAAGTTGAGGAAAGCGAGGGGTCGCGTAGTGGGTGGATATGCTTGCCTATAGTAGACTTAGCTGAAAAGCCCAGTTTCATCAATGTCTAGGTGGCCTACGGTGCTGGGCACCGAGCACATAGGTGCTATGGCAGTAGCGAATTCCGTGGCTTGCCTCACGCTCATAGTCGTGCTGACTGTAGCCTTCCGAGGCAGAAGGCTTAGATACCAGCTGAGAGCACTGCGCTTCATGAGTGGCTACCTGATAATGACACTCCTGCTAGACCTCTACCTAGTGGGGATCAGCAGATCTAGCCACGCTGTGCTAGCCTTGCTGCTCTCGATGGTGGGCGTGCCCCTGCTCTGGGCATTAGTGTATAGACTATGGGCTAAAGGTGAGTAGGGGAGTAGCTGGGGAAAAAGGGCTAGTAGGTCTTTAGTGTTCTCTTACTCCTTCTTCTCTAGCACTATCTCTATTGTTGATACTACTCTCTCCTTCCCAGGCTCACCAACCTTCTCACTCCCAATCTTCACAGAAGTAATGTCGACCTGGCCTGGCAGGAACCTGCTGCGCACGATCTCGGCGGCGTCAACGGCCTTCGATATCGACCTACCCCTAGCCTTGAAGATCACGCGCTGCGCGCCCTGGTTGAACTGTATTACTGCAGCGAGGACATAGTTCATCACTGGCTTCTGGCCCACCAGTATGGTTCCAGTCTCGATCGCAGCCATGCCACTACACCTCCAGCTTCGCGGCTCGCGAGACTACGCGCAGGCCTTTTTATGCTTTTCCTCGCTCACTCAACCTTGACTCTGAACCCCGAGGGCTTTTTCCTCTTCTCAGCCTTCTCTATCACTATAGTGAGGACTCCATTCTTGTACTGTGCCTTAGCTGTTTCAGGGCGTACGCGGGCTGGTAGCTTCACTGCCTTGAAGTATTTTCTATCGCCTCTCTCCGCGGAGATCCTCACTTCAGTCTCGGTAGCCTCAACATCTATATCCTCCTTTTCCACCCCCGGCAGGTCAGCGACTATCTTCACAACATCCTCTTCCTCTACAACGTCCGTGAATGGCTCTATTGCTTCTGAGATTCTGGGCCTTATCACGCCAGGCTTAATGTTGCCCCACTCCCTTATCCTGGGGACGCCGTCTGGCCCGATAGTGACTGAGAAGCCGTAATAGTAGGGGCCGAACGTCCTGCGCCGCCTACCCCCACCCATCTCGAAACTCTCCCTTATGAGCTCATCGAACAGCTTATCGATCTCATCGAATAGCCGTTTAGTGCGGCGCCACCACTCCTCAAACTCGGACATAACACTTCACCCTGACACCGGTCGGTTGAGAGCTTAAAAAAGCTGCGGGAGGTGGGGCAGCTTTAAAAGCTGGCCAGGTCCCCTCTAGGCGTAATGTCGGGTAGGAGTGTGAAGTTCAGGGCGGTGGTCACTAACATCTCCATAGTAGACAGCCCATGGGGCGAGAAGATGGTTAAGATAGACCTGTCGGAGGAGCGTGAGACGCCCGGCACAGTAGTTGTCACGAATCAGCAGTCCGAGCTGGCTAGGGAGCTCGCACCTGTGCTATCGCAGGTCCTACGCTCAATGCCCTTCTTCGGAGCTATGAGTAGGGCGAGGCTTCCACGCCTATCCCTCTACCTTACTGAGGAGGAGTGGGATAGGCTGATTGAGAGGCCTACCATAGGGGATGTTATGGAGGTTGAAATTGCGAGAGGATCCGTAAAGGTGAGTAGAAGCTAACGTATCTCCAGGTACTTAAGCGGGATATCCTGGTAATCCCCGCCCGGGGTCCAGCGCCTAATGACCATGGGTAGTAGCTTGTAGCGGAGCTCTAGGGACGCAATCTCTATCGGGTCCCTAAGCCCCATCTCCTCCACGGGGAGGAGGGGAGGAGCGCCTAGCGAGAGCTGCAGCGCTCTAGCGCCTATGATCCTAGCCTTCTCGTATTTCGTGAGCCAGGGAGGCCCTATCCTGATGATAAACTTGGTGGACATGATCGACAGGGGGAGGGAAAAAGGGTATTTAAAACTTTGAGTCTCCCCTAGTCGAAGCTGGTCTCCTCCTTGCCGCCCTTCTTCTCCTTCTCCTTGGGCGGTGCTGCAGCGATGATGTCGTCTATCCTCAGTATCATGACAGCAGCCTCGGTCGCCGACTTGATGACCTGCTTCTTGACGAGCGCTGGCTCTATCACGTTGAGCTTCATCATGTCAGTTACCTTGCCGCCTATGACGTCAACACCAGCCCACTTCTCGCCAGCGCTGTGCTTCTTCCTGAGTTCCGCCAGTACATCGACGGGCTCTAAGCCAGCGGTCTGGGCCAGTATCGAGGGTATCGTCTCTAGGGCCTCAGCGTACTTCATCACGGCCAGCTGCTCCTTGCTAGGTAGCTTCCTTGCGTACTCTCTGAGCCTCATCGCAAGCTCTATCTCCACAGCGCCGCCGCCGGCCACTATCTTAGGCTCTCTCATAATGTTCCTGATGACACACAGTGCATCGTGTACCGAGCGCTCAGCCTCATCCACTATGTGCTCGGCCCCGCCTCTGATGAGTATAGTGACTGCCTTGGGGTTGGGGCACCCCTCTACGAATACCATCTTCTCGTCAGCAACCTTCCTCTCCTCCACTAGCTTTGCAGTGCCTAGAGCATCTGGGCTAATATCCTCAACCTTAGTCACAA
>QMRZ01000036.1 GCA_003649495.1 Thermoprotei archaeon
CCAGGCCGACAGGAAGCCCCCCGCTGATGAGACCGCTGAGAGGAGGAGTAGGTCGGGGTAGCCACTAGCCTCCGGCACTAGCAGAGCTGCGAATATTGGAGCCTGCATGGAACCTGCCAGAAATGCTGCTGCCCCGAGTAGGGGTAACACGTTCGAGCTGGACGGCGCCCAGGTTAGCCGCGCCAGGACCTCCTCTAGCGACCGCCCGAGCACTATCCCCATGCAGAGAGCTGGGCCGAAAACCCCGCCACTCCCCCCCGAGCCTAAGGTGAGGGAGTTGGCTAACATCATTAGCATGCCAGCTACTAGGAGCTGGGCAAAGTCAGGGTATGCAGTCCTCACGAGGTGTGAAGGCTCTAGCCACGCGCTTCCCAATACATGTAGGAGGTATAGGCTGATGAAGCCCGTAGCTAGCCCGCCTAGCGCTGGCTTAAGCGGGTTCGGCAGATCAGCTCTCTCGAACGCTCGCCTGAGGAGGTAGAATGCCTTAACCCAGAGAGCTGCTGCAAAGCCGAGGGCTGTGCTCAGGGCGAGTGATGAAGGCACGAGGAATAAGTGCCAGCCACAGGCCTCGTCAACTGCTAAGACGTGCCTCGCTCCCAGAATTAGGGAGGAAGCCTCAGCGCCAGCTATGGATGAGAGGATTATCGGTATCGAGTCTATAATGCCAACGCCCCTGGTCAAGGCCTCTAAAGTGAAGAGAGCTGCTGCTAGCGGCGCGTTTAACGCGCCAGCCATTCCCCCGCTGACTCCACACACTGTGAGCAGCCTGATGCGACTAGTGTCGAGGCGAAAGAGCTGGGCTAGGAGGGAGCCTGTTACGGCGCCCACCTGTGCTGAAGGCCCAACTCTGCCAGCAGCGCCTCCAGATCCTATAGTTATGGCCGACGCGAGTACCTTGATCAACGCCACTCTCCCACGGATCCTACCCCCGTTCAGGAGGAGCGCCCTCAGTATCTTGGGCATGCTGTGCCCCCTGACCTCGGGCGTTACTAGGGTTAGCGCGCCGACGATTACCCCTCCGACTCCAGGGATGAGAATGGTGCTCAGACTTGCACAGGGGAGGTGGAACATGGCTAGGGCTAAGTACTGGAAGAGAGACGCAGTTGCTTCGGCGAGCTTCTCAAAGGCCGCCGCAGCTAGCCCGCTTAATATCCCTACGAGCACTCCAAGGCAGTCGATAGCCGCCCACTCACTAAATCTCCTCAGGAAGCGTAGATGCGTGGCCCTCACCCCCGGTGAAGAAGCGCAGCTTGGGAGTTAAGCTTTGTTTGCTGCTCACGAGTAGCAGGCTACTCCTCGCTACAGAGCCTTAGGAACTCCTCAGCGTACTCCTGGACAAGGCGCTCCTCCACGTTGAGCCCCGCTACACGCTCTCCCCCCAGCTGAGGTAGGCTTAAGCGGAGCTTGCGGGGCTCAACTCCCTCTAGTGCGCTCAGCGCGGTTATAGCTGCGCCGAGGCTCGTAGCCTCGGGATAGCTGGCCTTGATGACTTCAGCTTCAGGCATCAGCGTAGCTAGATAGGCCAAGTATACATCATTCTTCGCGAAGCCGCCCTGCACTATCAGCCTCAGCTTACTCCTGCCCGTCAAGAGGGTGATCGCGTACCACGTCTGCAGGGCAAGCGAGAGGTTCACTGCGTAGTAGGCCTCTCTCGCATCCCTTGAGAACGCGCCGACTACCCTGCCTTTAGAGTGGGGGAATTGGCCTGTGCCAGGGGTTAGCGTAGGGAGTACGAAGATCTCCCTGCTCTTAATCACCTCGGCAGCCTTCCTCTCATCAAGGCCTATCTCGAGGGGCTCCACTCCGAAGCACCTCCTTATGAGGCTGACATAGTGGTCGAATTCATGGCCGCACTTGAACCTGGCAGCCTTCACAGGCCTCCCGAAGGCGTCCACGTAATACAGGATGTCTCGGCGCATGTCGCTGGTCGAGGGGGCGAAGGGCGCGCCCGGATACATCAGTACACACCACGTGCCTGTAGAGGCTAGCACGAAGTCCCCCTTTTCAGCCAGCAGGTAGGGGAGCAGAGACGCGTTAGAGTCGTGAATGCCCGGAGTTATGACAGCACCACTGACCTCCCCCAGCGGCTCCCACACCTCATGCATCGGGGGCGCCCTAGCTGGTACGTCGAGGCCTTTGGCGACACTGCTCCAGCCCCGTTCCACCATGTCGTAGAGGTAGGTGTGGCAGCCCAATGAGGTGACCTCTAGTGACTTGTAGCCTGACAGCGTAAAAGCGAGGTATTGAGGCAGGAAGAGCATGCTCCTCACTCTCCCGTACTTCCCAGGGTACTCCCTGGAGACCCAGAATAGCTGTACGCCTACGTTCAGCAGCTGGCCTAGGGGGGGAGTGCCAGTACGCATGTATAGTTCCTCCGGGGGTCCAAACTCCTCGTAGAACTCCTCCCTAATCCTGGGATCTATCTCGTGGTTGTAGGATACGACAGGCATTACCAGCCCCCCTTCCTCATCCAGTAGAGCTACAGTCGCCCCATAGGTGGTGATCGCCACCGCGGATAGCTTGCCCGCGTACCTGGTTAAAACGCTCTTAACCCACGCCACTATAGCCTCAACATCATCGCATAGAAGGCCGCCCCGCCACACCTCGCCAATCCTCGTGGACTCAGTATGCAGGGGGCGTAGATCGAGGCTAAATAGGGTGAACTTCTTGTTAGTCTTCCCCACGTCAAAGACCGCTATCAGGCCATCGCGTGATTCCACATGATATGTGCCCACCTCAAAATAATTTAGCGTGAGCTTAGAGCTGGGAAGGCCTGCGACCCTGCCACGAGTGGGGAAGCTTTAAGCTCTGAGCTAGCACCTTTATCGAGGGATGCCGTACTACGCCTTGCTTAAGCCCACAGGAGACGAGAGCTACGACTTATTCCTACTCTATAAAGCTCGTAAGTACAAGAGCTTCTTCCACGGTACTTACTACCTACCTAAGAGGCGCGAGTTGAGACCGGTATTCAGGATACCTCATGATGAAGTCCGAGACGACGTCTTTGAAGTAATCCCAGCAGCCGAGCTAGAGGACTCCTATAGGATGATATGCGTAGCTTGCGGCAGGTGCTGTGCTTTTAACAGCGGTGCATTTGCCTTTGAGGATGAGCTACTCAGGATATCCGAGAAGCTCGGCATACCGCCCGCCTTCCCCTCGAGGGAGGTCTCGATCTACCGCGTGGGGAGGGTCAGAGTGTACGAGCTGGGCGTGGAGCGAGGGGGCAAGTGCTACTTTTACACGGCGGATGGGTGCCTAGTGGAGAGAAGGGGGACGTGGAGGCTCAAGCCCATAATCTGCCTTATACACCACTGCTCAATCTTCGCCGAGAGGAGGAACAAGCTTTACATCAAGGTGGGGGTTAAGCGCGTTGGGGGTGAGGCCATACCCGTATACAGAGAGGTGAGTCCCGACGAATTTGAGAAGATAGTGGAGACTGTTAAGAGGCGCGTACACAGGTTATACGCTAGGAGGAGCGCGCCCTAGTTCCACGTGTTCACTATGCCCACTCCATTATCACGCAGTGGATCCTGCTTAAAGCTCGGTACCCAGGCCCTACCGCGATTGCTCCTCTATGGGGACTCTAGCTTGCCCGTCTTCCTCACGAATACCAGCACAGGCTCATCTCTGTAGAATAACACACACATGTCGTCATGACACATGACTATGTCCGTCTCGAGGGACACCTCCTCCCCTACCTCGCCAACATAAGCTCCATCCTCGAAGAGGTAATACCTCTCGAACGGAACCTTGGCTATAGCCACCTTCCTAACCTTATACCCTCTCCTCTCAGCTTCACTCAAGAAGCGCATGATATCCTCAGGGAGCTCCACGCGGCCACGAGACGAAGGGGAATTTAACCTTGACGCTCGACGGCGGAGATAACGCCGCCCTCGCTGGTTACGGCTTGGGTTCAGGGAGCCTTGAGGCATCTAGGAAAGGCGTGGAAGAGGGCTCTTGTTAGTTGATAGCTCTCGGGCGAGAATATTAGTCGCTGAACACTTTAATCGTCAGGGTGATGAGAGTTGGCGCCGAGCGACCCGCTGTACGGCTTAGTGCTTCAGCTGGGGGCTGGGGGGGCTATAGGGTTCCTGGCGGGCTACGCTATCAAGAAGCTAGCTAGGCTGGTAGCGGTGGGGCTGGGCTTATTGATCCTGCTGTTGATGGTGCTCAACTACTACGGGATAGTGGAGGTTAAGTGGACTCAGCTTATAGGAGTCGGCGAGGAGGCGCTCCAATGGCTCTCACAGCATTACACTACGTTAGCCAGCTTTGCTGTACAGAATATGCCGTTTGCCGGGAGCTTCGCCGCTGGCCTAGTGCTGGGCCTTAAAGCTGGCTAGAATACCGATTTTATACCTCGACGCCCACTCATACACGTGGACGCCCTGGAGTTGATAAAGGGTAGGCGCAGCATACGCCGCTACAGGCCTGAGCCCGTGGAAAGGGACAAGGTGATCTACTGCCTAGAGGCTGCCCGCTGGGCCCCCAGCGCAGGCAACAGGCAGCCATGGGAGTTCATAGTCGTGACCGAGCCTGAGACCAGGAAGAGGCTGGCTGAAGTGCATCGGTGGGGCAGGCACATGGCTGAAGCGCCGGTAGTCGTCGTGGCATTGGCTGACCCCTCTAGAGACCCAAGCTACTGGCAGCAAGATCTGGGCGCAGCTATACAGAATCTGATGCTGGCTGCCTATTCACAGGGGTTAGGCACGTGCTGGATAGGAGTTAGCGGCAACCCCGAGTACGAGGAGAAGTTTAGGGAGATACTCGGAGTCCCCAGCCACCTTAGAGTAGTGGCAGCCATAACTCTAGGCTACCCAGCAGAGGCGCCGTCTAAGGATAGGAGGCCGCTGGACGAGATAGTGCACTGGGAGAGGTACGGCCGTCGCCAGTAGGCCCGGCGACGAGCCCCTGGCTAGCCTTTAATACCTCTCCCCTAAAGTCCTCCCCGGTGGCCATTTCTTGCGAGTAGCCCTCCAGCTCTACACGATTAGGGACAAGATCGCTACCGATTACAGGCGAGCACTGAGGAAGGTAGCTGAGATAGGCTATAAAGCAGTAGAATACGCGGGGCACCCCTTCCTGACTGTTAGCGCGGATGAGCTCAGGAGCCTCATGGAGGAGCTCAACTTGAGGCCTGTATCAGCCCACGTGCCTTACAACCTGCTAAGGTCTCACACCAGCCGGGTCCTGGAGTACGCCAGTAAGGTAGGCCTCGACTACCTAGTCTCCGAGCCTGACGTTAGGAAGATCTCAACGCGAGCTGAAGCCGTGGAGGTGGCGGAGGAGATGAGCGAGCTAGGACGTGAAATCGCTGGACGTGGAATGCGCTTCTGCATGCATAACCACGCCGTGCAGTTTGAGAAGAGGATTGGAGGCAAGCCGGTGTACATGATCCTAGTCGAGGAGAGCGATCCACGCTATGTACACTTTCAGCTCGACACCTACTGGGTGAAGTACGCGGGTTACAACCCAGTTGAGGTGCTCAGGGCATTGAAGGGTAGATGCCCCCTAATCCACCTCAAGGATATGAGGGATGAGGAGAGTAGGGAGATGACCGAGCTTGGGCGAGGCATCATCAATTTCAGGGAAATAGTCGAGGTTGCCGAGAGAGTGGGCGTGGAGTGGTACATTGTCGAGAACGACAGACCCACCCTGGATTCCCTGGAGAGCGCGAGGGTCGCCCTGATGTATCTGCGTAGTGCATTTACCGTAGAGTGATGCTAGTATACGATATTATGTCATTTGTTGATGAGCCTGAGGGAGGAGGTTGAAGAGCTGAAAGAAGATGGTCGCGAAACTAGCTAAGGAGGTTGAGGCTCTTAAGAGGAGTAAGCCAGGAGGAGTGGAGAAGGCGGAGGCCGGGGAGAAGGCTAAGAGGCCGGACTATGTACAGCTGATATTCAAGGTGCTTGAGGACGTGATGGGTAGTAAGCAGGATGCTGGCATAGTGTTCGTGGGCGGTATAGAGCGGAAGGATGGGAGGATAGTTGACAACTTCTTCTCAGGCGTGGAGCTCGAGGCGTGGACGGTGGGAGGCTACGTCATCATAAACGCGTCGCTGACATACCTGCATGGAGGCTTCATACATCTCAGCGTAGAGGTATACGAGTGGACTGGCCCTTCAGTGCAGGTGATAACTAGGAGGACGTATACCTTCGGGCTTAGCCTCGCCCCTGGCAGCTACACAGTGGTGTTGAGGCTTAACGACGTTGAAGTTGCTCGTGCTGTAGTGACTGTAGGAGCCCCTACATGGCTAGCGTGGCTCATAGCCGTAGTCGCGCTAGCCCTAGCCTCAGCTGCGCTGGCTTGGTGGCTTAAGCGTAGGGTTGTCAGTTAGCACGCTAACTGGCTTACTGGCCGCTTGGCCTCTCGAGCTCTAGTAGCTGGACCGCGTGTGGGCCTATGACGCATGTGAGGCCATCGCATGCGTTAACGGGTGAGAGGTCGTGATCCGCGTCGACTACTAGCGCCTTGATGACCCTGAATTCCTCATCCAGCTCTAGTCTATAGCGCACTGCGAGAACTCCGTGATTGCTGATTAGCACGTATAGAGAGCCATTCGGCGCGAGCCCAGCAGCTACAGCGAGCTCATAGCCCTCGACTCCGGCTTCAACCCTGACAGTTCCCTCGATGAGCCGCTTAAAGGCTAGCCAGGCGTAGAATGGCTTGCCAGGCCTACCATCAGCGTAGAACATCCCTCCCCAGTTCCACGCATCGCCCCTGTACAGGACTGCGATGTCCACGGGCGCATCCTGCAACCAGATCAGCGTCGAAGTCTGGAATGCCGCCACCGTGGGTCCTCTAAAGAAGTCCCAGGGCTCCTTATTCCACCAGTAGTTCCACTCATCCAGTACGCTGGGCAGCTCCTCGTAGCCGTACTTTACCATGATCTCTCTAACGCGCCTAGCTCTCTCAACTATATCTCGGGGGTTCGTGGAGTACGCGTGCCAGGAGACGAAGTCGAGAGGCACGCCCCGACTCTTAGTGTAGTTCAGGAATTCCTCGAGGAACGTTAGGTTATAGGCTATGGTGGGCCCGCCGACCATAGCCTCAGGGTCGGCACGCTTAACCGCCCTCGCCAGAGTCTCATAGAGCCTGAAGTACTCCTGGGCGCTGAGGGCCCAGAACCTATCTATATCCGGTTCATTCCATATCTCCCACAGAATGTTATGGTAGCGGTAGCCATTGGCCCAGCCCCTCACATAGTGGAGGACTATGTGCTCCACTACGCTAGCCAGCTTATCCAGACTAACGTGAGGCCTATTCTTCGGAGGATCATGCCAATCGAACCCTATCCTTAGGATGATCACCTTAGCCACCCTCTGGGCTGCCTCCACGTTCTTGTCGAGCGCGGAGAAGCTATAGCTGGCCGGGCTGCAGGGATCCGCATCCGGGTTGGGGAATATGATGTCCAGGTCGTCAGCCATGTGTAGATCGTGGAACCTTATGACCCTGATCCCCAGCTCCACGTAGTAGTCAGTGAGGTTGAGGGAGCGGGTGGTGTTCCAACCACGGGGGCTCAGAGGCCCACAGTTGACCCCCCTCAGGTCCTTGAAGCGGCCCAGCAGCTTAGACGTATTCACGGTTATCCTGGCCTCCACCACCTCTCCGCCCCTCCTCACCTCACGGTAGGCCAGCAGGGCTAATATCACTATTAGCGCTGCTAGCCCCGCTAGGGCCAGCCTCTTCACGGTACAGGCTGTCGAGTGGGGAGTATTAAGCGGCGCGCCTAGTACCGGTGAGTCTTTTTAGCAGCCTATCCCCCAGTGCCCTGTGAGGAGGGTCATCGGGATAGTTGGGGGGTTAAGTCCTGAGTCAACTGTCGTGTACTACGAGCACATTATCAGGGAGTACAGGAGGCGATTTGGGGATCACAGCTACCCCGAGATAGTGATCTACAGCGTGAACTTCCAGCGCTTCGTAGACTGGATGAGGAGAGAGGAGTGGAGCCACATAGCGGGCGCCTTAGTGGAGGCGGTGGAGAAGCTCTATAGGGCAGGCGCCGACTTCGCGCTGATAGCCTCCAACACGATGCACATAGTTTTCGATGAAGTGAGGAGGCGTTCCCCCATACCGTTAATCAGCATAGTGGAGGCGACAGCCGACGCGGTGAAGAGGCGCGGTCTGAGGAAGGTGGGGCTACTAGGCACGCTATTCACGATGACTAAGAACTTCTACAGGGAGGGGCTTGCCAGGCACGGGATTGAAGTCATAGTCCCGCCCCCCGAGGACATGGAGCTGGTAGATAAGGTGATATTCGAGGAGCTGGTTAACGGAGTGGTCAAGGCTGAGTCTAGGAGGGAATACCTTAGGATCATTAGAGGGCTGAGGGAAGAGGGGGCTCAGGGGGTAATCCTCGGCTGCACCGAGATACCTATGCTGGTGGGCCCAGGAGACGTAGATATACCCCTGTTCGATACTACAAGGATCCATGCAGAGCGGGCACTGGCTGTGGCTCTAGGGGAGGAGGACTTGCAGTGAGGAAGCGTGAATGAGTAATAGCTATTTTTAAGGGCGCCAGCGGTCTAGAGGATATGAGGATAGCGGTAACTAACGACGATGGAGTCTACAGCCCCGGCCTACTCCTGCTATACGAGGCCGTTAGCTCATTAGGCGAGACGGTGGTCATTGCGCCCCTGGAGCCCAGATCGGCCAAGGGAGCCTCACTCTCGCTGGAGGAGCCCATAAGGCTCTACGAGCTGGAGGTAGAGGGCGTACACGTGTATGGGATCAGCGGCTCACCTAGTGACGCTGTTCACGTAGCTAGGGAGCTACTGGGGAAGGTGGATGTGCTAGTGTCTGGGGTAAATATCGGCGATAACACTAGCATCCAGAACATCCTGGTCTCTGGTACTGTGGGCGCGGCGGCTGAAGCAGCGCTCCTGGGAATTCCCGCGGTGGCATTCTCAGCTGATGTAGAGGGGCCACGCCAATTCCTGGAGGATGATTACAGGAGGCTAGTGGTAAGGGCTGCAAGAGCCGTTACCAGGCTGGTGGCCGAGGAGGGGCTGCCAGAGGGTGTGGACCTCCTGTGCGTCAACTTCCCCCGCGAGTTCCGAGGTATCGTGAAGCTAGCTCCCCCAGCCAGGCTGAGGTGGAGGGAGAAGCTTGAGAGACGCGTAGATCCTCGAGGGAGAGTCTACTACTGGCTCTACGGCGAGCCCATGGACCCTGAGCCTGGCACTGATGTATACGTCGTCCACGTTGAGGGGGGGATAGCCATAACTCCCATCAGCCTGGACTTCAGGGCTCGGGGCATAAACAGCGTGAAGCTGGAGCGCTTAGCGACCGAAGTCTCGCGTGCTGTTGCTAAGTGTTAAACCTTCCCCACACGCTTAAGCCTACACACAACGGCGTCCACCAGCTTTCCTGGATCCCTGCGGGGGTCGGCAGCTGGTAGCCCCACCTCTTCCTCTATCCTGCTGCACGCCTCATCCACCTCCCCCCTACTCCTGCCATAGCCCATTACCGAGACTGCTACAACTTCGGCCTTCGCTAGGAGCCTTAACGCCTTGATCTCATCCTCAATGGGCCTCACCGGCACGTTGAAGCCATCCCTGAGAGTCCTCCAGGGATCGTGAGCCAGCACTACGGCCTCAGGCATGCAGCCATATAGGATGGCTAGCGATACCTGCCCATAGGCGGGGTGCAACACCGAGGCCTGACCCTCGACGATCACCGGGTTAAACCCCCTGGCATCGACCTCAAGGACTGCCTGCTCGACTACCCCAGGGCAGAAGTCGGAGGGTACTGCATCCACTACCACGCCAGCGTGAGCGCCAGCTAAGATTAGCGTCTGACCCGTAGCTACGATCCCAGGCCTAAAGCCGCGCCGTTCCATCTCTCTCGCGAGCTCCAGAACTGTAACGTTCTTCCCAACTACACAGTCAGTACCAGCTACCAGCACCCTGCCACACTTAGTGCGCAGGACCTCCCCCCTCCAGATCTGCAGCCTGCCTGGAGGACGCCTCACATCAACAATCCTCACGCCGCGCTTACTAGCCTCCTCAGCTAGCTCTGGGTCATCACCGAGGAACTGGTGAAGCCCACTCCACACTTCCAAGCCGTGCTGGATGGCACGCTTCACCACCTCCCTATACTCGGGAGGCAGAAAGCCTCCTATCGTCGCCACGCCGATTATTAACGCCTCAGGCTCGTACTCAAGTGCCTCCTCCAGCGATGAGACCACTGGCACGCCTACCCTGCCAAGCCCCAACACTTCGCCAGCATCCATCCCTGCATGAGTGCTATCTATCACAGCCACCACCTCAAACCTCCTACCATTATACATCACTAGGATATTGGCCGTCTTGCCCTCTAGGGAACCCAGAGAACTCTCCGCCAACACTACAGCCCTCTTGACCACGAGCCAGCCCAAGAATTACCGAATTTAAAATTTCTCTCCATATCATCCCCTTTCTTTAAATCATTTATAGTAGGCCACGCCGTATAACTGCTAGAAATTAAGCTTAAGCTAGAGCACGACCCCCTGCCAGAGGCTTTAAGACAGTAGCTGAGCACATTGCCGCTACTGTATAACAGGCGACACACCAGTGTTGACTGCTGATCTGACGTGGAAGCCCGTAGCGGGCATCATGCCTGGAGACGTGGTGATAAGCTTCATTGAGCGGCAGGGGCGCCTCTACCTGGCTGAAGCCAGGGTCATAGCTAAGGTTAGACACAGGAGGAAGAGGAGGGTATACAGTATAGGGGATAAACATGATGTAGTGAGGGCGATTGAGGATCGCCCATGGCTAATCGATGAGCGGGGCAGGCTTTTATGGGCGAGCACGCGGCAGGTCGCTGAGCGCGGCTACCTGCTGAGCTTCTCGCCACGTCCCATAGGGCCTCTTGAGCACGCTCGGAAATCCGTAGGGGAACTGGATGAGGCCCCTGAAATTGATGCGCCCATGCGGCCTCGACAATTAAGTGCTACAGGAGTGAGCTACTCAGCTATCCTCACCATGCCCACTGTTAACGCGATTAACATCTCGCATGGATGTAGGCTGAGGGAGGAGGGTGAGCTGGGGCAGGCGCGTGAGCACGCACGCTGCATGGAGCGAGGATTGAGCCTAGATCGCGCGAGAATACCCCTGGCTAGAGCCTGGAGGCCCTGCCTCACATTAGGGGGCTTGCCGTGCCCTGTGGAGGAGTACGTGGAGGTGGGAAGAGACGGCTATGACTACATCTACGACGTATCCACGGCTGCCAGGACATTCCTAGCCGACGTCACGATATTCACGGTCGACATGAGGGATATGTGGGCTGGAACATTAAACTGTAGCTTTCTGTATCGTTGCGTATCTCTCTATATCGCTAGATTTATGGGGGGCGATGATGGTGTCAGGCGTGGGGATGAACTCGATGATCTAGGTGAGGGGGACTATCGTGAACCCCTCCTCGCCTCAGGGAGCCCGCGTGAAGCCCCAGGCGACTGGGGCGGATGGACTCCCGAAGG
>QMRZ01000037.1 GCA_003649495.1 Thermoprotei archaeon
TGTCTTAGATCCCCCCTCTTCCTTACTCACGTAATACCAGCCAGCAATATCCCACTCCTGGGTGGAGAGGAGTGCGTAGGCTATTGAGAAGCCAGCCTTATATCCTTGGATGTAGACGTAGTGGGCATTAGCCCAGCTCTTATCGTCGACCATTACTTTTAGGATGTTTACGCGCTTACGCTCCCCGTAGGCATCAACTATTATTGCCTGTGAGGCTGGGCCTGTCCTGGGGCATGTAGCCTCAGCTCCCAGCATTTTTAGTGGGCATGGCGCCCTACTTGCGAGCCTCCTCCCCCTCTCCCCAAGCTCTACTACTAGCGTGTGCATGCTTGCTGGCTTTAGCTTGCTCCACTCTATGTTGAAGGCCTTCATGACGGCATCTCCATCATCAGCTATGGCGGTTACCAGGAATGTGGGGGTTATCCCTCTATCACGAACCCCGCCCCATTCATTAAACATCCCAGTTAAATCGAGTGTCACTTCCGCGAAGCCAGTCTCAGTCCTCAAACCCCTCAAAAACCTAAAGCCACCGGGGTAGGAGGCAAACACGTACACCATAGCCGGCGTAAGCCTACCCTCCCTGTACACCAGAATCCTAAACACCACGACCTTGGGCATTAGGGGAGCTAGGAGAAGCAAGCTGATAATCACGAAAATGACTATCAATACTATCCTTTTAATAAGCATGCTATTAATTTACTCAGCTCTGAGGGTGAAATAGTTAACGTTAACCGCTATTAAGGCTACCAGGCTAACATATTGAAGTCCATAGCAGAGAGCCGCATTTTGGGCCCTGTAATGCTCTACTCGCCTTTATTCGTTATTACCTTTCCTCTCTCCCCCCTTTCCTTAGGGGGGTAGGTGAGCTGCTAGTAGCCTCTAACCCTCCTTCCGGCCCTCCCTCAGAATCCTGTATCCCCGCTTTAGGAAGGTCTTCTTAGGCACTACGATCACTGTCCCATCCTCGTCCTCCATCTCTACTAGGAGCGCAGTTATCCTCTTAACCTTGCCTTTATAGTCCCCCACTTCCACCATCATGCCTACTCTCAGATCCCGCGGCTCATTGAAGAGCAGGATGGGGGCCTCATCCCTCAGCCCCACGCCCACTAGGAGAGCCAGGGCTAGGCCAACTCCAAGGGCTAGAGTCAGGAAGACCGCCTGGGCCACTGAGGATACTACGCGGGGGGCTATGTCAGCTATCTCGAACGTCATGAAGACCACAGCTAGATACATGAAGTACCTCAGCCCGACGACCATGAGGTCGGCTACCCTCTCAGGCAGGGCTCTCTCCTTAGCTAAACTCCCCACTAGGCTGGCTAGCCACTCAACAATGACTACGCCTATGAGAAATACTATGATAGAGCCCACTAACCTGGGTATGTACCCGGCAATCATGGCGCTGAGCTCCTGGACTACGGGTATCTGGAGTAGCGAGAGAGCCGCTAGCACTGTAATGGCGTATATCGACATCCTCACCAGGATTGATAGGATTCGTGAAAGGGGGTAGCCAGCAGCCGATAGCCTCCTGCCTACCTCGGATGCCTCGAACCCCTTGTCAAGCTTCAGCAGCCTCGCTGCTCCTACTACAGCCCTCCCCGTAAGCCTGCCGACCAGGTACCCCACTACGAGTATCACTATGGAGGAGAGTATGCTGGGCAGCAGGTTCGCCAGCGAGGAGATAAGCCCCTCTAGCACCTCAATGAAATTCGCTGGCATCCAGCCTTAGTGGTTGGAGGCCTATTAACGTCTTTCCACATAGCCTGCCAGTTAGAGGAGGTTTAACGCGGTTAGAGATGCTACGTAGATCATCGAGAGGAGTATCTGCATGATGGCTAGGGGCGCGCCCTTCTTGAGGAACTCGCCCATAGTCACGCGCATCCCCCTCCTCTCCAGGAATCTGACGCCTATCAGGACTGAGGGGGAGGCGAAGGTTGTCAAGTTCCCCCCCAGGTTGCTGCCTATAATCATGGCCCAGTAGAGTGGGAGTGCCCGTAAGCCGGTGGTCTCAGCCACGCCCTTAACTATGGGGTACAGCAGCAGCACCACCGGGATGTTGTCTATGAACGCCGATATGAGCGCGCACATCAAGAGGAGGAGGGGGGCGGCCAAGACTTCGGGCATCCCGAGGAGAGGGGCTATGGCTGAGCTCACGGCATCCAGCACGCCGCTCCTCTCCAGCCCCCCAACGAATACGAAGAAGCCCCCTACGAAGAATGGTATGCCCCAGTCAACGCTCCTGAATACCTCGTCGGGGTCTAGGCTACTTAAGAGGAACGTCGCAGTCACGAATATGAACGTGATGAGCGTTAAGTTGAGTCCTATTAAGTCGCTCATTGAGGCAGCTGTTAGGAACGCTGCGAAAATAGCTGTGGAGCGGTACAGGGCTGTACTGTTTACAACGTGAGCTCTCAGGGAGTCTCTCTTCCACGCCGCACCCCCCGCTTCACCAGATGTCATCACCCTAGTGGAGTAGAATAGAGCTAACGCAGTCAGCATTAATATCAGGGGGCCAGTCACTCTCAGGAAGTCGGCGAACCCCAGCCCCGTCTTAGTTGAGACTATCAGCGCGGGGACTGAGCTTAAGGGCAGCAGCAGGCCACCTACGTTGGTCTGGAGGCACTCAAGTATCACAAGCTCTTCTGCCTCCACGCCAGCCAGGGCTGCTAGTCTCAGAGTTATGTTTCCCATGACGAGCATCACTGTAACGTTGCTAGAGATTCCCGAGAAGAGGGTCGTTAATGCTATGAGCGCGTAGACTAGCGCCCTGGGCCTGGGGCCTATTAACCTGGCGAGGCTCATGCCTACAACGTCGAAAAGGCCTGACCTGCTGATGGACTCAAAGAGTATCAGTACGCCGGTGATGAACAGCACAGTATCCACATTCATCATCTCAATGATGTCAGCTGGCTTAAACAAGCCGTAGGATATCCCGAAGTATGCGCTGAGTACTGCCGCCAGTATAGCTACCACTGCTCTATGCTCTATCTCTGCCACTAGCAGCAGCACGATAACTACCAGTATGAGCGTGAAGGTAGTGAATGGGGTCACTTGTGCCCCCTCAGTAATCTATAAGAGGTCACTACTATATCAACTAGTAGCGGGATTCCAATGGCCGCCACCGCTAGCAGCATGAGCACCTCTAGGGGGCTCGAGCCCAGCCTCAGCTTTACAGCCTCGTGGAGCAGTACTAGGAATATCATGTATACGACTCCATGGATAAGCCTCTTAGGCAGTAGGGAAGCCCCACTATACTCCTCATCAAACTTCCTCTTGATTGAGATGTAAGCGTAGTAGCCTAAGCTGAAGGCTAGCGCCACCGATACTGTTAGCAACCAGTACGCCACGAGTTCTGAGCCAGACTCCACAGCGGGTAAGGAGGGGGGCAGGAGCTATATTTCTAGTGGCCAAGCACTGGTTCACAAGCTAATCTCCACAGCAACTGTGTCCATGGGGACGCTACAGCTAGCACACGTTGAGCGAAGGGCCTTAAAACGTTATTTAGGCCTAGGGAGAGTTATGAGGCGTGAGCGAGGTCGAGTGGGCTAAGCTAGCATACCCTGATGTGGAGTCTCTCGATAGGGAGAAAACGGTCGTCATCCTGCCTATAGGCTCCATGGAAGTCCATGGGCCTCACCTCCCCTTGGGCCAGGATACCCTAGTCGTTCACCGAGTAGCAGTGGAGGCTGCTAGGAAGTCGCCGCCCGCGCTCGTGCTCCCACCACTTTACTACGCGTATGTCCCTGAGAATAGGCACTTCCCAGGGACGATTTCCCTGAGCGGAGTTACCCTACTGAAGCTGCTGGAGGAGATATGCGATGAAGTTTATAGAAATGGATTTAAAAGGATATTAATACTGAATGGACATGGGGGCAATACCCGGTTACTCAGGCTCTTCGTGAGGGAGATGCAGGAGAGAGGTAAGCGATATCTACTGTATGTCTGGGCCGAGCCCTGGAGAGCCATCCACGGCCTCATAGAGAGATTGAGGGAGACTGAGACGATAGGTCACGCCGGGGAAATAGAGACGAGCTTCAGCCTGTACCTCTTCCCACAGCTGTGTAGGATGGATAGGGTGAAGAGACCGGCTAAATTGGGGCCTGTGTGGGTGGTTGAAGGTCTCGAGACAATGGCTGACTGGATATGCTTCGCGGTGGAGGGCTACTTAGGCGATCCTAGAGCTGCAAGTAGCGAGAAGGGGGAGAAGCTGTTTAATGCATGGGTAGAGAAGCTCGTGGAGGTAATCGAGAAAGTGAGGAGAGATGAGCTCTATGAGCGGGTACTCGATGAATTCTACTCGCGGGCGGGCTACTAGCCTCATAGCAGCAGTGGGCTCATCCCCATTTATCACTCTTTACAGTGCGCTGGGGGCGGAGGGGGTGACATCTAAGAAACCCGCAGCAGAGCTAGCTGAGCTCGTGAAGAGAGGCTATGAGCTGATAGTAGTGGAGAGGCATGAGGCTCTTCAGTTAGGCAATCTCAAGTACAGGCACCCTCTGCCTCTAATAGTCGACATGCCTGCTCTACGTGTAGGGATGAGTGCTAATGATTCATCTTAGCTAGCTCGACCATCTGGGGTCACTCTAGTGGCCTCTTTAGCTCGTAGGGCTTCCACCCGTGTTTAACTCTGAATTCGTTGATGAGCTCTATGGCCTTCAGCTTCTCCTCCTTAGGCATCTTCTTAGTCTTTAGGACTCCCATGAAGAGGGCGAAGGTCCTGGCATTGATCGTCCTGACTGGCACACCGTGCTCAAAGTCCTCCTCTAACTCCCTGAGAATCCCCCTCACCTCCTCAACACTACTAAGCCCGGGCTTACCCACGTCCTTAACCTGTCTACCCAGGTATAGCCTCCCCTTTTCAACTACGATGAACTTCCCATCCTCAAATGTTATCCTGCCCTTAACTACTCTGTCGTAGAACTCCCAGGCATCAGCCGCGTCGGGAGCCCTCTCCCTAAGCCTCCTGAGTACCATGCGCCTAATCTCAGAGGTCCTCATCCCGTCTCTTACCTTAGAAGCCACCTCACGCGCTATCTCCCGGGCAACTTCCTCAGAGGCTCCAGCGGATACGCAGCTCCTGTAAACCTTCTCCTCATCGAACTCCTCTAATCTGCCATCCATTTTCACTACTTTCGGCTTCACACCATCAGATTCTGAACTCTAGCATATATTTGTGGCCTCCGAGCCGCTTCACATATTAGACACTCAAGTGGAGCTAGCCTCGGCTGGGATCTTGAAGCGGGCTGAGCTAGCCAGGTTAATAGATTACGCGCTAGTGAAGCCCTCTCACACTTCGAGAGACATTGAGAGAGCCTGTGAGGAGGTAGCTAGGCACGGCATAGGCGTCCTTTGCGTCCTGCCGCCCTTCGTCGAGCTAGCTGCTAAGCGGCTGAAGGGCACGGGTAGCAGGGTGTGTGGAGTAGTCGCCTTCCCCTTCGGAGCCAGCCCCACCGAGGTTAAGGCTAGAGAGGCTGAGCTGGTAGTAGCCAGGGGGGCTGCAGAAGTGGATTTTGTCATGAACATCCCCCTATTCAAGTCCGGCAAGTATGAGTGCGTGGCTAGAGACTTGGAGGAGGTAGTGGAGGCCGCGAAGAGGGCGGGGGAGAGGGAGGGGAGAGAAGTGATAGTCAAGGTGATAATAGAGACTGGCTACTTGACGCCTGAGGAGATTATGGAAGCTAGCAAGCTAGTAGAGGAAGCTGGCGCCGATTACGTAAAGACGTGCACCGGGTTTGGCCCTCGAGGAGCCACGATCGAGGATGTACGGCTCATATTAAAGGCTGTCAAGAGGGCTAGGGTTAAGGCTGCTGGAGGGATATCAACGTATGAGAGAGCGTTAGAGTTCATAAGGGCTGGGGCATCTAGGATAGGCACTTCGCATGCACTCGAGATACTGGAGGGCGCTCCCTTATAGCCCGGGAAGCTGAACTGCAGTTACCGCTAGGTGTTTTACCCCTTTAACCTTTCCCAACTCCCTTATGAAGCTCTTAATCTTCTCAGCTTCTCCTTTTAGAGCTACAGCTTCAAAGCATAGGTCCTCTGAGACGTGGATGTGAAGAGTGGATACCACAACGTCTAGATACCTATGCCCCAATTCCCTCAGCTCCTCCGACGAGTGATGACCCTCATAGCAGTAGGATGCTATGCAGACAACCATCCCCCTCCAGTCCATCCTTAGCTCCTCTATGAGCCTTCTAATAGCCTCTGCTACTGCCTGGCTTCTGCTCTTGAAGCCCTGAGATACTAGCTTATCGAGCTCGGCTAGAAGACTCTGAGGCAGTGTCACACTAATTCTCACGCACTTATCCCCTCTCATGCTTATACGCGTATAAGCTCGCGGCGGGTGGAGAAAATTTTTACCTTCTGCACTGAAACATGCCAGCGGTATGGAGGCGTTCATAGTAAGCTTCAGGCGCGGAGCTAAGACTCAGGATGAGAGGTACATAATACTGGAGGTAGATGGCATCAGCAGCGATGGCGAGGCAGCACGCTTAATCGGCAGGAGAGTTGTGTGGAGGAGCCCTAACGGCAGTTTCGAGGTAAGGGGCAAGATAATTAGGGTGCATGGGAAGAGGGGGAGAGTGATAGCGCGCCTGAGGAAGCCGCTGCCGGGCCAGGCGCTGGGTACTAAGGTCCTCATCCTGTAGTACGTGCTCGCCTGCCCGCCCACCTAAGCTAGGCTTAAATAATTTCTCACGCTCATAACCTGAGTGCTGAATCCTCTGAATGTGGCTGATAAGCTAGTTGGCTGGTGATGTGGAAGCCCCGCGCCTGAGGTCCCACGCGACTCTAAGTTCCCTAAGCTTATTGGAGAAACAAGAGTCATTTTTTATAATGCTCTCACGGAATATACTTGAATGAGGGCGAGGGGGAGGGTAATAGAGATCGAGATCGATCACAGGCGCGTGACGTATGCCGACTTTGTGAAGCTCGTCAGCGAGCTGGGGGGGCGCGTATTGTTTAAGGATGGCTTCTGGCCATTCGCTAGGTACAGGGTGGCACTACCTAAGAGGCGTGTGAGGGAGCTTCTTAAGATCTTGGAGAGCGAGGAGGCTCTACGTAGCGAAGGCGTAGCTCGGACAGGCGGTTCATGACTGCTTTCACATAGGAGTCTATCTCCGACGGCTTAACCCCCCTCCTCGCCGCCTCTCTCTTAACAATCCTCTCCACTATAGCGTATCTCTTAAACCTCTCATTCAAGCGCTTCCAGGGTATACCTGCTAGCGCATCAGCTATCCTCTTATCGAATGGCAGGTAGCCCTTGAGCATTAATAGCGCTATTATGGGGTAGCCCACGTATCCCCTGTACTTGGTGCCGTTATCATCACTGTAGGCAACCCTCTCCTCGGGGTCCACATACACTAAGTACTGCCTCTCCCCAGTTGAGGACGTTACTACAGCCATGTTAGGCTCCACTTCCCTAATCCTGCCATCAGCTATTGATCCGAGGGCCTCCAGTACCTTTATGCGGGGAGGCCGTGCTAGTAGATCGCCGGGGGATGGCACGAGATTAAGTATTGTCCTCTAACCCTATATCGATTTCCATGAAATCTTTCACTGCGATGAGCTCCGCTTGGGAGGAAGTTGCCACATTTCCTTAGGCAAGTGCTCTGACAGCTAGCGGATACATGCCAAGCCTTAACTAGCTCACACCTTTGAAGTAAAGCCTTAAGCGGGTTGAGTGTTGAGAATAGAGGGCAGGCTACGCATGAGAGATGGTGATGAGAGGTTAGGTGCGCCGAGCTTGTGAGGAACACGGCAAAAGCTGACGGCTGCTTAATCTCCCACCCGATAGACCTTCAGCGCTACGTCGCTCTCGACTTTCCTTATCTTGATGACTAATGAGCCATTTACGGCCTTAGCTTCCTGCTTCTCCACGATCACTCCCCTGTAGGTATCCCAGATCTCGACTAGGTAATTCCCGTCCTCGAGCTCGTGGAGAACTATCTCCAGATCCTTCACGGGCTCTACACTCACGTTATTGATCATGTTCCACCAGGTGTGATCGCGATTCTGCACCCACGCTAGCACGAGCGTCCCATTAGTAAGCCCTATGATCCTCGCTCTCGCCTGTTTAGCGATTACGCCCTCAAACCTGATGTAGTCCCACGTGAACCAATCATTGCCTACGTTATCCACCCTTATCTCGTGAGTGCCAGGGGGCACTTCAACCCACACGTCCTCATCGTACTCTCCTGTGTATCCATCATTTCTCCCATCTCTATCCGGCAGGTCAAGTCTCCTCATGAGCACGCCATCGATGTATAAGGCCAGTGTAGCTCCTCCCCTGGCCACTGAGTTCACGTGGATCACTACTCTCCCGCCGTGTGGGAAAGTCGCCCTAAAGGTTGGATTATTCCTAAGCTCTGGATGGGCCCTGCCCTGTATGAAGGCGCTAAGCTGCGAGAGATCACCCTCTACAGAGCCATTCAGGCATATGGTGAAGTAGCTCTCGGAGGGTCTAGCCCAGCCGATAGATGGGTAGAGAGTTAAGTCGGCGAGGTCCTCTCTACTCAGGTCCTCTGGGATCACTACCTTAGCCCTCAGGTAGCTGAGATTGGACTCGGCTGGATGCAAGCCCTTCAGGTAGTTGGCGATTGCCCTGAAGTGGTAGTATAGGTCGTAAGGTTGTATGTAGTTATCCCACCACCACGACATTGCAGTAGCTGGCGATCCAGCCATAACCGCGCTCCACAGGCCGTTGTGTAGCCCTACTCCTTCACGATCCTCGTAGTAATACGGTTCTCCCCACCATCTCCAGTCGACACCGAACTCCGTCACGATCACGGGTTTGCTGTAACGCTTCCGCTTATCCACGATTAGCTTACAGATGCTGCCAGCCACGTCTCTAAAGCCCTGTGGACCGTACCTATGGACTGTTACGATGTCTATCTCCCTGAGTGCCCACACCTCCGGGTCGAGATCTGGGTTAGCGAAGCTGGTAGTCACCAGGTGGTTGTAGGGATCTATCTCCTTGATGTACTCAGCCATCTCCTCATGCCACTTAACCACTTGAGCCCTGGCCTCCCGGTACCCGTCAGTTAGATCCACCTCATTCCAGAGCTCCCATGCCAGGATGTGGGTTGAGTATCCCCATCGAGCCACTATGTACCTGAGCCTTCTCTTGAGTAGCTTTAAGGCCTCTTCACTAGTCCAGAAATCCTCCGGCCTGTCAAGGGGGCCGCCATTAGCTTTATTGTAGGGGTTCTCGCTCCACTGCTCCTCCCTCCTCAGCTGGCCATGATTCATGAAGCATAGTATGACGTAGATCCCCCTCTCCTCGGCTAGCTTTAACACGTAGTCTAGCTTCCAAGCCTCTGCTAGATCATAGCGGCCAGCCCCGCCTCTCCACTCTATCCCAAAGCACCAGGGCGCCATCCATATCCTAGTAAGGTTCTCGCCGCTCTCCTGCATCGCGGCGAACCACTCATCGTAGTCGAAGGTGCCTCGACTGGAAGCCCAGCACACATCGTGGCCCACAAAGAATGCTGAGAGCCCATTGTCGAACTCGAGGTATCTGTGGTCTTCATCGCTTACTCTAACGAATCCCGGATGGCTAGATGGCAGGACCCTGAACGTGTACGCGTCGGTCTTAGCCGTGTTGCCCCACCTATCCCTGACCTCCACGTAGAATGAATACTCCCCTACCTCGGTAGGCGTAAACCTGATCTTCCAGTACGGCTTGCCCACCGCCTCCAGTACCTCCCTAGAGCCCACAAGCCTGCGACTGTACTCCTGATAGTAGAAGGCGGGTACCGCTATTACTCTCCCGCTAGGCGAAGTTACGATGGCAGTTACATTGATTTCCTCGGGATTGAAGGGATTCTCGTACTCTGCTGTAACATTTAGGTCCGCCTCCAGGAGGGAGTAAAGGCGAACTTCCCTGGCGCTTATCCGCCACACGCTAATTGACGGCTTCATGTGCACTACCTCTTGTGGGCGGTGCATCAGGTAGGCTGCCACGGCTAAAAGTATGATTAGCAGAAGGGCTATGACTACGAGGCTTCTCTGGCCGGGCATCACATGCCACGTATGGAGTGAGAGCAGGTAAATACCTCTCTACACGTGCTCTCTGAAGGGCTTAGGCCATGCGGCTCTCCAGGCTAGACTTCCCTAGTGTAAGGCTTGCCGAGCGCGGCTGGCGCCCCTATCCTCTTCCTCACCGCCTCTCTGGAGATCACACATAACACGGCTATCGTGGCCAGGTAAGGTAAGGTGCTGAGAAGGGCTGGGGGAACGCCATAGGGCTGCAGGTGATACTGCAGGACTTCAACACCGCCGTAGAGGTAAGCACCCAGTAGAGCTCTCAGCGGATCCCACATCGAGAACACGGTCAGTGCCACTACTACCCATCCCCTGCCCGCTGTGAGACCCTCAGTCCACGCCGGGATGTAGGACAGCGATAAGTAGGCGCCAGCGACTCCTATCAGGGCTCCACCCAGCGCGAGGCAGGCGTACCTGACCCTGTACACATTGACACCCATGGCATCAGCCGCGGCCGGCGCCTCGCCGACAGCCCTCACAGCCATGCCCACCCTGGTCTTGTAGAGTATGAACCAGAGGAGGATAGTCAAAATGAGAGACGTGTAGACTAGGGGATCGTGGCTGAAGAGAAGGCGGCCCACGATGGGCGCGCGGCTGAGGATGGGAATCGGCACTGGGGGCAGGTGAGGGGCTGGGATGCCGACATACTCCTTGCCCATCAGGCTACTGATGCCCAGGCCAAACATGGTTAACGCCAAGCCTGAGACTACCTGGTTGGCTCGAAGCGTCACCACGAATACCCCGTAGACTAGGGCGAGCATCATGCTCGCTAAGGCTGCAGCCAGAACTCCCAGGGCAGGGTTGCCCGTGTTCACCGCGACTACGAATCCCGTGACTGCGCCAACTATCATTAGGCCTTCAGCTCCCAGGTTCAGCACTCCTGATCTCTCGATGTAGATGCCCCCCAGCGTGCCGAGCAGGAGGGGTGTGCTGGCCTTGATGACGCTGCGCCCCACCGCTAGCCAGAGCTCCATCGAGCTCACCTCTCGATCACGAGCCTGTACTTAGCCGCTATCTCCATCCCCACCACCGCCAGCAGGATTGATCCGTTGAAGACTTGCACCATAGCCGCCGGGAGGCCGACCGTCACCTGCAACATGTCGCCCCCCACTAGGAGCACGCTGTAGAGGAGTGCTGCTATGGTGACGCTAATGGGGTTCAAACCCCCGAGCCAGGCTACGACTATTGCTGTATACCCGTAGCCGGGCGAGATCCTAGGCCTAAGCCTGCCCTGAA
>QMRZ01000038.1 GCA_003649495.1 Thermoprotei archaeon
TATGAGGCAGCTAGGCTGTTCCTGGAGAGGTTTTACGGCAAGGCGCGTGGCATCAGGATAGTAGTCGAGGAGGGAGTGCCCATAGCCGCTGGCCTGGGCTCATCGGGGGCTACTGCAGCCGCTACCGTAGTGGCCCTCAATGAGCTCCTCGGCGCTGGCGTGGACGCTGGAGAGCTGATAGAGGTTGCTGGCAGGGCTGAGGTAGTGGCTGCCGGCTCCCCCCACTACGATAATGTAGCAGCCTCGGTACTCGGAGGAATAGTGCTCGTGGATCCCGCAGACCCCAAGTCTCACATTATCTTGCACCCTCCCGAGTGGCTGCGTGTTGTGGTATTCCTGAGGAGGGCGGGTGTTAAGGGGAAGACTAGGCTAATGAGGCGAGTAATACCACGCGACATAGGGCTCGAGGAGGCGAGCCGCCTAGCTTTTTCCGCGGCCATGTTGGCCCTCGGCATAACTAGGGGCTTAAAGCACTGCGTTAGGTATGCGAGCTATGGGGGGCCTGTGGAGGAGGCCCGGGGCAGGCTCCTCGAGTCCTACTGGAGGGCTAAGGAGGCCGCCTTGAGGGCTGGCGCACTAGCCTTCAACATCGCGGGTGCAGGCCCTTCGCTCTTCGCACTGGTAGAGGAGGGCAGGGAGGAGGAGGTGATTAACGCTGTTATGAGCGTGGCTGGGGGCTACGAGCCCATAGTTAGCAGGGTCAGCATTAGGGGAGCTGTCCATGACGTTGAGAGTAGGCGATAACCATTGCCACCTCAATCCAGTCAGGGGGATGGGGGTTAAGGCTTTCGCGAAGAGGTTCAGAGAGTCAGGCGGGTGGTTCGTAGGTCTCGTTAACCTAACCTCGTGGAGCTACGGCGTGAATATAGGCGGGGCAAGCGACTACGAGAGAGTCTACAGGTTAACGCTACACACGGCGCGCGAGCTGAGGAGGGAGGGAATTAAGGTAGCCGTTATACTGGGCCCCCACCCAGCGGAGCTTGCACGCCTGATCGAGAGGGGGGTGAAGGCGCGGAGAGCGGTGAACCTGATTCTGAACGCCTATCGCATCGCCGCCAGGTATGTAGAGCTCGGGGAGGCGCATGGACTAGGCGAGGTAGGCAGGCCTCACTGGAGGGCTCCTAGAGTGGTGGTAGAGGCCTGTAATGAAGTGCTGGACCGCGTCATCGACATGGCCTTGGAGCTGGACTGCGTAGTTCACCTACATGTTGAGAGGGAGGGGCTTAAGACAATAGCTGACCTCTCTACACGCATTAAGGGGCTCAAGAGGGTAGTTCTCCATCACGCCGAGGGAGCCTACTCGCGCGAGGCCTTTGAACGAGGCTTAATCCCCTCAGTTCCAGCTAAGGAGGGCGAGCTAAGAGCTGCCCTCAGGGGAGGTAGGCACTTCGTGGTGGAGAGCGACTTCCTCGACGATCCTGAGAGGCCAGGTGCAGTTGTAGCGCCATGGAGTATAGCCAGGCTGTTTAAGAGAATGATCAGGAGGGGTCTTCTGAGCGAGGAGGATGCCCAGGCCATACTAATTGAAAACATCGAGAGAATATATGGGCAGGTGTAGGCCGTGCTAGTATTAAATAGGAGCCTGCATCCATGCAGTGAGGGTGCTTAATGCCTACTAAAGAAGCGCTGAAGGAGAAGCTCCTTAAGCTACTTGAGAGGACATTGAGTTTAGGTACGCTGTAGCGGGCTACTTAGGCTTCTTAGAGATGCTCAGGAGGCTGGAGAGCCACGATAGGAAATTCAACGAGATCGTCGAACACTTGGAGATGCTTGAGAAGGCTTTCGGTCTTCTGAGCAAGAGGGTCGAGGTCACCATAGGCAGCGTGGGAGGAGATGGGGGAGGGATTTAGAGAAGTTAGTCTTACGAAATATTTAGGGAGACTTTGGAGAGAAGAGGGTTACAGCGGGAGAAAGTCGAGAAGTTTCGTTATATCGATGTCGGCGGATCTATCACGGTCTAAAGGGCAGTAAAGTAGAGGTGGACGTCATCATCCGAGAGGGGGAAGTCGTGGCTATAGAGGCCGAGTCATATGCCGAGGAGGAAGATGTTGACGCCCTAGCACTCAAGACCAGGTATCTTGAGAGGATACTCGGCAAGCGGGTTGCTAAGGCGTACATAGTAGCTGTTAACATCTCTAAGGAAGCCCTTAAGAGAGCTAAAGAACTAGGTATTGAGGCAATCTCCGGCAATACAGTGGGCTAGTCACACACTCATAACCTTCTCTGGCACCCTCCTCACGATTTTGGCCATGGGCTTCGTCAATTTTAACTGGAAGAGCTACGTCCATAACAAGCTCGCTATTAAGCTCATGATAAGAGTCGACGCAGCCGTCCCGAGTGCAAAATCATAGAGGGCGCATTTCTGTGAGAATGGCTCAGCTAACAGCTTCCACATCACCATGTCGTGGGCCGCAGGCTCATCACGGCCATCCTCATGATGGGATGAGCATTTTTATTCTCATCCTTGGCGAGCGTCTCGGGCTTTTTTTGGTTAATGGTATCTAGCCTTCCACTCCTCCTCCTGTATATCCTCGATTATCTCCTCGCGATCCTCCTCCTCTTCAAGTGCCTCAACTACGTCCTCCACTTCGGCCACATACTTCACTATGAGCACGTCACCGCGCCTTACCCTGAAAGTGGAGTAAGGAGGCCTGACGATCCACTTTCCATCCCTCCTGACGGCTAGCACCCTCAAGCCCCTCTTTAAGTAGCCTAGCTCCGCTAGGGTAAGCCCGTCATCACTCTCATCCATCTCTATCACGCTTATCCTCTCCAGCGTCTCATCGAGCACGTCAGCTATTATGGGGTGAGGCTCAAGGCCCGCCACTAGCGGCTCAACAATGTAGTTAGCGGCATCGGCTATGCCCTCGCTAGCATAGGCTATCACAATCATCCCCGCCTTCTCCTCAGGCTTTAGCGATTCCAGCTCCACTACTCTTCTCTGGAAATCCTCTACCAACTCGTCTACATGCTCCTCAAGCTCCATGACCTTCTCAGCCAACGCTTCGCTCTTCGTTAGTAGCGCGGTGTACGCCAGGTCCACCATTAGGGTAGTTACATCCCTCAGCTTCGCCAGCATGTCTACAGCCTCGCCATAGGCATCACCCCCCTCCCCCTTAGCCAGGGGCTCCTGGCCCAGGTACATCAGTAATGTGTTGATAGCGCCCAGGCTCCCCTTAAGCAGAAGTACATCGCCGGGAGAGAGCTTGAAGTCGAGTGAGGGCTCTAGTATCACCTCTCTCCCCCTCCTAACAGCAACTACATCGGCTATCGCGCCAGCCTCCTCCATGAAATCTCTAAGCGTCACGCCCTCTGCTCGCCCCCTCACGCTAGCCCTAGCTAACACCTCATCCATCCCCCTCATGCTCAGGGCTGCCTCTCGAGGTATCCTCATCTTATGGAGGGCCACCTTAGCTATCTCTGCCGCAGCATCTGAGATGGCATTAGTGGCGGAGGCTAGCTTGAAGACGCTCACCATCCTCTCAGCCTCCTCGACGCTCCTAGTAGCTAGCGCGGCCTGCATCGTCAACAGCATATCTAGCTCATCCACGCTATTCTCCAGCTCCAGCACCTCCTTTGCGAGCTCCTCATCCCCGTACATCACCGAGTAGAAGGCCAGGTCTACCATGAGCCATGATATATCCTTCATGCGCCTTAACAGCCTCTTCACCGGTATAGGCCGGTACTTCACCCTCCCCAACTCCCCTCGACGTTAAAGGGTGGCAGGCCGGGGGTAAAAGTATTTGTTGTAGCCCTCCCTAGCCTGCCGGAGGGTGGTAATGTGCTCTTCAGAGCATTCAAGCGATGCTTCTCCCAATCCATCCTCGCGTTCCAAGCCGACGTGCTAAGCCTCCTCCCCAGCGTGATATTCGCCTCTAGCCTCCCCATGCTCAAGGAGTACCCTATCCTCATAGTCCTCTACCCAATATTCCTCAGCGTCAGGGGGGCCCTTGGAGGGCTACTGTGCGGCAAACTAAGCACAGCTCTAAATGTAGGGTGGGTTGAGCCACGACTCAGGGGAAATACCTCCTACTTCTGGGCGCTAGTGGCCACTCAAGCCCCCCTCTCAGCACTAGCTGCTCTAATATTCACGCTAATAGCTGTAGGCATTGGGGGCGAGTTCGCCAGCCTACTCATCTTCACCCTCTCACTATCCTCCCTAACAGCACTCATAATGCCCCTCTTAATTAGCATGGTGGCGTTCTCAACGTTCAACGCTGGCCTAAACCCTGACGTGGTCCTCTACCCCATCACATCCTCCACCTCTGACCTCCTCGTAACAATGTTCTTCGTAATATTGGCCAGCTGCCTGATTACAGGCCTGTTAACGCCCCTTCAAGTGCTCTCGACGCTGCTCCTAATACTGGTCCTCGCCTCCATATTGAAGTACTGGCACGTGAACGCTTACAGGAGCACTGTGGCCGAAGGAGCAGCGAGCCTCCTATTAATCTCGCTGATAGTGACGCTCACCGGCATCGGTGTCAGGGAGCTTGTCGACGTGGCACCTAGATCAGTTATAGCCTCCTACGCGGCGCTAACGGGCTTGCTAGGTGATGCTGCTGGTGCATTCGGCTCTCTAATCACAACTAGGCTGGCGATTGGGGGGCTTGAACACTTCAAGGAAGATGCAGATAGGGTCGTTGGAGAGGTTATAGGCATAGCATCGGCGTACGGCCTCATGATGAGTGTCTTTGCAGTGGGTGGAGCGCTGGCAATAGGAGCTAACCCATTGCCAGCGCTCCTCATGGTGTCGAAGGCAGCTACTCTAGCCATAACGTTGGGCATGCTCGCCTCCCTCACAATAGCAGTGGTCTCGTTCAATTTAGGCCTAGATCCTGACTCTTACGTGATCCCTCTCGAGAGCTGCTTATCAGACTTAATAACCACTTACTCCCTCCTGCTAGCATCCTCACTTTAGCCGGAATCTAAGCGAAAGATCCTCGACAAGGCTGGGCTAAGCAGCAAAATTAATTTAGCCTGTAGGTTGTCTAGGCTGCGTGGATGCGATACAGGAGGCGATTAAGAGGGTGCCTCACTACACGTGTTTCATGACACTTGAAGAATTAAACAGGTCAACACTGCACTTAGCTGAGGAGTATCCGGATCAGGTAGAGGTGTTTAAAGCTGGCGTCTCAAGAGAGGGGAAGGAGATACTGGCACTCAAGATAGGGGAGGGTAGGAATGTGGCGTTGCTCTTCGGCTGTCCACACCCCAACGAGCCCGTGGGCACCCTAATGCTGGAGTACCTTGCTAGACGGTTAGTAGAGGATGAGGAGCTGAGAGAGGAGCTCGATTACACGTGGCTGATAGTGAAGGTTGCCGACCCCGACGGTTTAAAGCTTAATGAGGGGTGGCTCAAGGGGCCCTTCACTATACTGAACTACGCTAAGAACTACTACAGGCCAGCTGGCAATAAGCAGGTTGAGTGGACCTTTCCTATAGAGTATAAGTCGCTGAAGTTTGATGAGCCGCTACCCGAGACCAGGGCGCTGATGAAGTTAATAGACGGGTGGAAGCCTGACTTCATATACAGCTTACATAATGCAGGATTTGGGGGCGTTTACTACTATATATCCGAGAAAGCCCCCCTCCTATACCCAATTTATAGCAAGATCGTAGAGGATGAAGATCTTCCCCTAAGCTTGGGGGAGCCTGAGGTGCCCTGGGCAGTGCAGCTCAGCCCAGCGGTGTACTACATGGTGTCAACCCCCGAGTACTACGATTATCTCGAGAAGTACAGCGATAAGGATCCAGCTGAGGTCATAAGGACTGGTACTGACAGCTACGATTACGCCCGCAGGGTAAATCCCGGTGTGCTCGAGCTAGTAACGGAAGTACCCTACTTCTACAACCCTAGGATAGAGGACGACTCTCCCACTGAGATCGAGAGACGAAGGGCAGTACTAGACTCCCTGCAGGATTCCTGGAAGCATTACAATTACGTTAGGAGAGTCTATGAGGAAGTTAGAGGCAAGCTACGCTTAAAGAGCAGGTTTAGGGAGTCCATTGAGTACTACCTCGCAGTCACGCCAGACTCCCTACGTGCTAAGGAGAGGTGGGCCCGCACTGATCCCAGCCTTGAGCGGCCAGCTACTGTCGCGGAGGTCTTCGATAATTACCAGGTATCCCGCTTCTACCGGCTACTAACATTGGGGCTGCTATACAGGATGCTTAAGGAGGAGGTAAGGGCGGGAGCTGGGGACCTTATCAAGGAGAGGTATGAGGAGGTTGGGAGCAAGCTGGAAGAGGAGGCTACAGAGCTTGAGAAGGAGCTAGAATATAGGGTGATTCCCCTCGACAAGCTCGTCAGGATACAGCTGGCCGCTGGCCTATACACGGCTCTCTACGTTCAGGTGAAGAACACGTACAGGAGGACGTGAAAGTGTAGTGGTTTCTATCCCCACCTCCAGCTTTTCCACGTAGACGATTGTGGAGTTAATCAAGAAGGATAAAAATTTCTAACTTTTTAGCCCCCTTGACTTGATGCGGCCTCTACTGCCTCTCTCCTGCTGTAGATCACCTTCATCAGGGCTAGCCCTATCCCCATCCCTACAATGAACGTGGCTGGAGGCGCTACGTAAACCCACATGGGCAGCGGCTTCTCCTCCAACCACTCGTACTTGTAACCTGCCTTCTCCATCATCTCCTTGGCCTTCTCGGGATCGTAGGGCACGGGCGGCAGGTCGGGGTTGTGGCCTATGGTCTCCGGGGCTAGGAACTGGTAGGCTGGCTCACCGCCGACGCCGCCCAGGATGTTCTTGACTATGTGCTCCCTCGGTATCATGTAGTTAATCGCCCACCGCACGTACTTGTTCTGGAGTATCGGATGAGCGAGGTTTATCCCTATCAGCTGGGGGCCTAAGATCCTGTAAGACACGGTCTTCAGATCCGGATCCTCCTGAGCGGCCTGAATGTCCTTGGGAGTCCAGCCGAACCAATCGTTCAGTATGTCCACCTCCCCCTTCTTTATGGCGGCAAAAGCTGTGGCAGCATCTGGTATCACCATCATGTAGATGACCCTTGTCTTCGGCTTACCCCTGTAGTACTTGTCGAAGGCCTCCAACTTTATGTACTGGTCCCTCTTCCACTCCACCATCCTATAGGGGCCACAGCCAATTGGCATGCGCGGCGTCCCGTCCTTATCGACGCCCGTGTTAGTCCAGTGGTGCCTCCACTCGCTGTGTGGCACGTCCTCCAGTACGTGCTTGGGCACTAGACCGGTCGTCGCTATGTTGGTCAGGAAGGGGGCGTAGGGGTGCTTGAGCCTGAAGGCGACAGTGAAGTTGTCGAGGACTATAACCTCCTCTATCACATCTGAGAAGGTCTTGTAGTCAACCGCGCCCGTGTCAGGGTCAAGGATCGCGTCATAAGTGAACTTCACATCCTCAGCTGTCACCTGCACGCCATCGTGCCAGTACACGTCCCTCCTCAGGTGGAATACGATGAATGTGTCATTGATCCACTCCCATGACTCGGCTACAGCGGGCACGGGCTCATAGTTCTCATTAATCGCGACTAGGCCGTCATAGCATGGATCTCCAACTGCCCTAAAGGAGTAGCCATCGGTGGTGAATATCGGGTTAAGCGTCTTAGCGTCCGTAGGCTGGACATACCTTATCTCATCCTTGCCGGGTATGTACCAGTTATAACAGGTATCCGTGTCGGTTATCGGGTTGAACCCCTCAACCTCCTTCCTGAGTATGAACGTGTTGACTATCCTCCAGTAGGGTATCACTGGCAGGTCCTCGTAGAGGTACTTGGAGACGTTCATGTAGATCAGCTTGCGCTTCTCAGGGTCCAGCTCCTTAGCGCCCTCCTCCAGCAGCTTATCCACCTTGGGGTTCATGTACCCCACGATGTTGAGCCCGTTGGGGTACATGCTCTCGCTATGGAAGAATATCTTCATGCCATCAGGGTCTGTGCCGTACCCGTACTGGACTAGGAACATATCGTAGCCCCCCTCCTCCCAGGTCTTAGGCCACTGATACACTCTCTTGAGCCACTCGCTGAAGTCGATTATGTGAACTTCAACTCCAATTCCTATCTTGGGAAGCTCCTCAGCCAGTAGCATTGCTACGTTCTCCCTATTCACGTTACCCTTAGGCACCATGAGGTGAATCGTGAAGAACACCTTCTTCTCCTCCTGAGCGGTGGTGACTGCTGCGTAGCCCACCATGGCTGATAGCGCTAAGTTGATCGCTATTATACGCAGTAGCCACCTCCTCTCGTACTCCTTCATGCTATTCGCCTCCCCACCCCTCTTAATAAAGAATATTTAAATCTTTTGTCATAACGCTACAAAAAATTTATATAGAGCCGCACCCCCCTGCTAAGGACTTCGAGGGGGGCGCCTGTGGGGTTAAAGGAGTACGTAGTGAGGAGGCTGATAACGGCCATACCTACGCTGCTGGCGATATCAGTGATAACCTTCGCGATAGTACACCTAGCTCCCGGCGACCCGCTCCAGTTCTTCCTAGCGTTAAACCCCGATACTCCACCCTGGATGATAGAGTTCCTCAAGAGGAAGTATGGGCTTGATAGGCCGCTTCACGAGCAGTACATCAAGTGGCTACTGATGCTACTGAGCGGCGACCTGGGCTACTCCTACATCAGCGGCGAGCCAGTGAGCTACATGATAGGCGTCAGAGTGTGGAACACTATAAAGCTCACCCTGACGGCTGAGTTGATAGCCCTTAGCATATCCATACCGCTGGGTGTCATCTCAGCGGTGAAGAGCAATAGCGCTGTGGACCACGCGTCTAGGGTCTTCGCGCTAATGGGGGTGTCCATGCCGGTGTTCTGGCTCGGCATAATGTTCATCTATGTGTTCAGCCTCTGGCTAGGCCTCTTCCCCACCTTCGGCGCTGCTACTACAGGCAAGGTGTACTCTAACATCTTTGAGCAGTGGGCCGATGAGCTATGGCACTTAGCGCTGCCAGCATTGACCCTGGGGCTCGTCAGGACGGCTTTCCTCACGAGGCTTGTCAGGTCAAGCGTGATCGGCGAGCTCCAGATGGATTACGTGATGACTGCGAGGATGAAGGGCCTGAAGGAGAGGGTCGTGATATACAAGCACGTCTTGAGGAATGCGTTGCTGCCCGTGGTAACTGTGGTGGGCTTATCGATGGGGTTCATGCTGGGCGGGGCCGTGATAACAGAGACCGTATTCGCGTGGCCTGGGATGGGGCGTCTGGCTTGGTGGGCCACGCTCACGAGAGATTACCCAGTCCTCATGGCGATAACAGTCATTATATCGACGATGGTTGTCCTCTTCAACCTGGTAACGGACATCGTTTACGCCTTGATAGATCCCCGGATAAAGTACTGAGGTGGTGGCATGGCAGCAGCTCCCGCCTCGACCCTCTGGGCTGTGGCCTGGAGGAGGTTTAAGCGGAATAAGCTCTCGCTAGCAGGCTTAGCGATAACCGTGTGGCTCGTGGTAACAGCCATTCTGGCCCCCTACATCGCTCCGTACGATCCTAATAAGATGCATTGGGGGAAGGAGTACATGCCTCCCTGCCCAGAGTTCCCCCTTGGAACGGATGAGATGGGGCGAGATGTGCTGAGCAGAGTGATATGGGGCGCCCGCACGTCCCTCTACGTGGGCTTCGCCTCTGTGCTGCTGATAGCCGCTATAGGCGTGACCGTGGGCGCGATCTCGGGGTACTTCGGAGGCTGGATAGATGAAGTGCTTATGAGGATCACTGACATAGTGCTGACCATACCCACTATCATGCTGCTAATACTAATAGCCTCGATCTTCCAGGTGAGGAGTCTGAACGTCATAATACTAGCCATAGGCGCTGTCAGCTGGCCCACAATCGCCAGGATCACTAGGAGCCAGTTCCTACTGATAAAGGAGCTGCCCTACATAGATGCCGCTAGGGTCGCAGGCCTCAGCCACCCGAGGATAATCTTCAGGCACATACTGCCTAACGCGCTGCCGCCCATAATAGTGGCGGCCACCTTCGATATGGCCTCAGCCATACTAATGGAGGCAAGCCTGAGCTTCCTAGGCTTGGGAGATCCTAGGGTCGTATCATGGGGACAGATGCTCTCGGTAGGGCACACCGTCATGCTACACGCGTGGTGGGTAGGCACATTCCCAGGCTTAGCGATATTTGTCACGGTGCTGGGCTTCAACCTGCTGGGCGACGGGTTACGCGAGGCTCTAGACGTGGCGATGAGGTGATGCTATGGAGCCTCTACTGCAGATAAGGGGGCTGAAGGTCTACTTCTACACTGATGAGGGAGTGGTTCACGCTGTAGATGGAGTAGATCTCGACGTGATGAGGGGAGAGACGCTCTGCGTCGTCGGCGAGAGTGGGTGCGGCAAGTCGACGCTAGCCTACTCGATACTACGCCTAGTGAGGCCTCCGGGCAGGATAGTTGAGGGCTCAATACTCTTTGATGGGGTGGACCTCGTGAAGCTCTCGGAGGAGGAGCTTAACAAGATTAGGGGGAGGAGGATCTCAATGATATTCCAGGATCCCACCTCGGCACTAAACCCTGTATTCACAGTCGGCTATCAGGTATATGAAGCGATAGAGCTGCATCAGAGGGTTAAGGGCGATGAAGCCTGGAAGAGGGTCATGAGCATGCTCAGGAGGGTGGGCATACCCTCGCCAGAAGTGAGGTATAGGGACTACCCACACCAGTTCAGTGGGGGGCAGAGGCAGCGCATAATGCTGGCCATAGCCCTGTCCTGCCATCCCGACCTGCTCATAGCCGATGAGCCCACCACTAACTTGGACGTGACCATTCAGGCACAGGTACTGCACCTGATTAAGCAGCTGAAGGAGGAGCTCGGGATGACTGTGATGCTGATAACGCACGATATGGGGATCGTGGCGATGATGGCTGATAGGGTCGCAGTGATGTACGCTGGCAAGATTGTGGAGGTGGCGCCAGTACTGGATATCTACGAGAAGCCGCTGCACCCCTACACTCAGGCGTTAATTAAGGCGATACCACTGCCGCACGTTGATGTGGAGGAGCTGCAGCCAATACCCGGCGAGGTGCCTAGCCTGCTGGAGCCTCCCCCCGGCTGTCGTTTCCACCCGAGGTGCCCGTACGCGATGGATGTATGTAGGAGGGAGGAGCCGCCAATGATTGACTTGGGCGAGGGCCACCAAGTAGCATGCTGGCTACACGCTAAGAGGTGAGAA
>QMRZ01000039.1 GCA_003649495.1 Thermoprotei archaeon
AGCCGCTTCCCCCACGATCACTGCTTGTGACATGACTATAAATGCAATTTGACTCAATATATTCATGCAAATGACATTAACATTCAAGTCAACTACCTGTTATTTCATGCTGCCACAGAACTGTAACGACAGGTCTAGAAGCTCACATCTCTGCCCATAGCCGTGGCTAGCATATAAATCACTGCGCTAGCGTTGACTAGGCAGGTGATGCTCGTGATAACCTTGAGGAGTTGTGTAGCTACTGCAGCTTTATCCGTGCTTCTACCACTCGCATCGATAATGACAGCCTCGCTAGCCTCAGGCTGGTTTGATCCCTTAAGAAATGCACTTAGCGACCTCGGCCACGCAGCGAGGAGCCGGGTAGCCCCCATCTTTAACTGGGGGCTCAGCACGGGGGGGCTTATGATAACCCTCGTCTCAGCTGTCTGCTTTCGGAAGTATAGGCTACTGCTGGCAGCGGGCATGGCCACAGGCTATAGCCTAGTGCTGGTCGCGGTGTTCGATGAGATCTACGGACCCCTCCACTTCGTGGTATCCGTGGCATTTTTCCTTTCGCTAGCCTTCACGCTAGCCGCCTACGCGGCTACGTTTAGGACCCTGACCCCTCTCCCAGCCCTGGCGGCAGGTATTACAGCCTGGATCCTACACTTAGGTTACAACATCCCAAAAGGTGCAGCAATTCCAGAGCTTGTGTCAATACTGCTCTGCGCGCCCTTCTACTTGCACGCTGCACTCACCTGCTCGAGGGTAGGGGCGCGCAGCTAGCAGAGCCACGATGCACAGCTCCAGCTAACCTGACTGTTCTAATCGCCGGAAAGCCCTAAGCATCTCGCAGAATAGGTGCTGCTCCTCTCCCCCAAATCTTATGACCTTTAAGCAGCGATACCTCCTTCGCACTCCCTCAATTATTGCTGGGTTATCATCTATGAATAAGGCTTCCCCCTCCTTCACTCCAACTTCCCTGAAAATTTTCTCTAGCATCAGATCCTTATTGGGATGAGGCTCCACCACTATTACGTCGAATAGCTGTAGCAGGCCCAATGCCTCTAGAGCCCTTAGGGCCGGCTGCGGGTAATTCCAGCTAGCTACCGCCAGTTTGAAGCCCCTCACTCTCAACTCCTCTAAAAGCCTCCTAGCACAAGGCCTTAGCCGGATCCTCTCCCCCCGGGAGTCCGCTATCTCGTCCAGCCCGACTCTCCGGTAAGGCGGTGTAGTAGAGCTAACATCAGGGTGGTCCCATAGGGTGTTATCCAGGTCGAACACCACTAGCTTCACGCCCCTAATGTCGACGCCAGCCACATCACTCCCCCCAGAAATCCATCTTAAAAGGATCAATGCAAACACGACACCAGATATGGCGCCCCGGCCGGGATTTGAACCCGGGTTCTCCGGCTCGACAGGCCGGCATACTAGACCAGGCTATACGACCGGGGCTCGTGGAAGGTAGATACTGGAGGGATTTTAAAGCTTTTACGGAGTCTGTCACCTTCGATGCCTAGCGCCACGCGGGCTTTAAAGGCCCAATGTCTAGAACTCTTATCGCTTCAGGGGGTACGCGGCTCGTTACATACACTCTCTTGCCAGCCCTGTATACCTTGATGCCACGCCTAGCGAGCTTCCCCACGTCCACCTCAATGATTATAGGGGTACGAGTCTTTCTGAGCGCTGTCTCCCACGCGTCTTCCGGTGTGGCGGCGAGGTGAACCATAAGCCTCTTACCCGGTTTTAGGCCCTCCTTAAGTATCGAGGGGAGGGCTTGGGGCGTAGTCCCGTGGTACAGCTTAGCTGGGGGTTTGACCTCTTCCTCGTACTTCACATAGACCCTTACACTGTGCCCGTACCTGGCCCTAATCTTTCCATTCTTGATCTCGAACCTGCCCTTAGGGTCTAGGGCCGCTATCGCGTAGATGTGCTCTGGCCTCAGCCACCAGTATAGGTGCCTGCTCCTCCACTTCGTCTTTATAAGGCGGGCTAGCTCCTCAACTGTCTGCTTCGTGAAGCCCTCCTCGTCTAGCTCAATGCCCAGCGCATAGGGGAAGTGTCTTAGCAGTCCGCTGAGGAGCTTGCTAAGCCTCACCCTCCTCTCGGGGTCGAGCACCAGCGTGCAGGGCTCGCCGCAGTGCGCTCCCTCCTCAGTGAACTGACCACAGACTCGACACTTATAGATCGGCTTAATGCCCCAGATCCCTCTAGCCGCCTTAGCCATCGCCCACCAGCCCCGTAATTAGCGCTGGAGCCCGAGCGGTGCCAGGGACTTACATGACGTGTGAGAGCCGAGGGCTTAAAGTTTTCACTTCAGCTCTTGAGAATCCTCATAGAATTAAGCACCGTGATCAGAGCTACCCCTACATCCGCGAATAGCGCCTCCCACATCGTAGCTCTACCTACTGCGCCTAACGCTAGGACTGCAATCTTCACAGCGAGCGCCAGCGCAATGTTCTACATCACGACTCTCCTCGTCCTCCTCGCAACCTTAACAGCTCTGGGTATCCTGGTGAGCTTATCATCCATCACAACAACGTCGGCAACCTCTATAGCGGCGTCGCTGCCGAGCGCGCCCATGGCTATGCCGACGTCGGCCCTTGCTATCACTGGCGCGTCATTCACCCCATCGCCCACGAAGGCCACGAATCCCCTCTCCTTCTCACACATCTCCTCTACAAGTCTAACTTTATCGCCCGGGAGGAGCTCAGCGTAGTACTCGTCGAGCCCTAACTCCTCGGCTACCGCCTTAGCTACGTGCCTGCTATCGCCCGTGAGCATCACTATCCTGCGGACCCCCAGCCTCCTCAGCTCACGTATCGCGTCTCTAGCCTCCTCCTTCACCTCATCCCGTATTAGTATGTAGCCTGCGTATACGCCGCCTGCCACGACATGCACTACAGTGCCTCCAGGTATGTCACATACGTCGTGCTCAACGCCCTCCCGGTGTAAGAGCCTGTCATTGCCCACCATTACTAACGTACCGCCTATCCGGGCCTTAACCCCGTGTCCAGCTATCTCCTCATACTCCTCTACCCAGCTCCCCTCCTCCGCTTCTCCCCCCAAGCCTGCCTTATGGCCTGGGCAATGGGGTGGTTCGAGTAAGCCTCGGCGAGGGCGGCTAGCCTTAGTATCTCCTCGCTACTGAAGCCGTTCTTCGGATGCACTTCAGCGACTCTGAAGATCCCTTTAGTGAGGGTGCCGGTCTTGTCGAAGGCCACCACCCTTAAGCTAGCTAGCTGATCAAGGAAGTTTGAACCCTTACTCAACACCCCATCCTTAGCAGCCCTGCCCAGCCCGCTAAAGTAGCTAAGGGGCACTGAGAGGACTAGGGCGCAGGGGCATGAAATTACTAAGAGCACTAGCGCCCTGTAAGCCCACACGCTAGGCGAGCCCCCCACGAAAAGTGGGGGGAGGATGGCTATGGCGAATGCTAGAGAGACAACAGCTGGGGTGTAGTAGCGCGCGAACCTAGTTATGAATTTCTCAACCCTAGCCTTCCTAGCGCTAGCCCTCTCCACCAAGCTCAGGATCTTAGCTACCGTAGACTCTCTATACTCCCTGACCACCCTAACCTCCAGCAACCCTGAGAGGTTTACTGCCCCAGATAACACCTCATCCCCTGGCTCCACCGTCCTCGGAACAGACTCCCCAGTTAGGGGAGACATGTCGACTACCGACACGCCTCTGACAACTACTCCGTCCAGGGGGATCCTCTCGCCTGGGCGGATCACTATGATATCCCCCACCCTCACGTCCTCAGGCCTGACCCTGCGTACCTCACTCCCGACCTTGAGGTTAGCATACTCAGCCCTGAGGCTTAACAGAGACTTGATTGATCTGCGGGACTTAGCTAGGGCTAAATCCTGCAAGTACTCCCCAATGCGGAAGAAGAGCATGACACCCACAGCCTCGGGGTACTCCCCTATAGCGAAGATCCCCAGCGTAGCGACTGCTAGCAGGAAGTTCTCATTAAATGGGCTACCGCCTATCAAGCTCCTAGCAGCCATCCTCAACACTTTGCCGCCCACTAGCAGGTAGGCGAGGATGAATATCGCTAGTACTGGGGCACCCTCTACTCCCAGGGCAAATCTGAGAGCTAGCCCAGCGGCGTACAAGGCCCCTGAGGTCAACAACGCGTATAGCTCCGGCTCGCCTCTCCCAAGAGCCTTAAATAGCCCTGTAAGCCTCCTCACGTCATGCTCGCCGCAGCTCCCCCCAGCTACTCCACAGCTATTATGTGACATCCCCCCTCCACCGCTCCCTCAGGTGCACTAATGCTACCTCGAGTATCTTCCGAATGTGGTCGTCGTCTACTCTGTAGAGCACGCTCCTACCCTCCCTCCTGAAGGCGACCAGCTTGCGGTCTTTCAGTACGCGCAGCTGGTGGGATACGGCAGAGGCCGAGCGGCCTGTGATCTTGGAGAGTTCGCAAGTCGTCAGCTCCTCCACGCTAAGGGCCAGTACTATCTTCGCCCGCGTGGCATCGCCGAGGGCGCTGAAGAACGCTGCTAGCTCCACTACCTCCTCATCGCTTGGCAGCTGCTCGATTACCTTAGCCAGCCTCTCACGCCGCTCCTCTGCCACCTTACACACCATACTTGATCATTTGAACAATTGTTCAAACTATAAATAGTTATTGGGCTACAAGGCTTATGTAGGGGGCGTCGAGGGGTAGGTGGGGATGACGAGGAAGAGACGAGATGAACGGTGACTTAACCAGTCTCGGCTGACCTCACCATCCTCAAGCCTGTGATGAGCCTTAGGACTGGTGAGCCGTGATCGCTTAACCCGTTGCTGAGGCGCTAAGAAATTAATGTGGCCACGCGACTTCGCTCCCGTGAGGATCTCCCTAATAGTCGTCAGTGATAGGGTGTTCCTGGATCCTTCCTCAGATAAGGTCGCTAACCTGGTGAGGAGTGTAGCGTGCCACGCCGGTTACAGGGTTGAGGTGAGGTATGTCCCGAATGAGAAGACCCTCATACAACTTGCAGTACTCGAGTCGTCTCTCAGGGCAGATCTTGTGGTGGTCGCGGGAGGCACAGGGCCGGGACCCAGGGACTTGAGCGTGGAGGCTGTAAGACCACTGTTCGAGAAGGAGCTAGAGGGCTTCGGTGAGAGGTTTAGACTCCTCTCATCTGAGGAAGTGGGGGCGCGGGCCCTCCTATCTAGAGCTACGGCAGGCGTGGTGGGCAGGAGCCTCGTCTTCGTAGTCCCAGGGCGCCCTGAGGCGGTGAGGCTAGCCCTGGAGCAGCTGATACTCCCCGCCGCCCGCGATGCCCTAGAGGTGGTGAGAGGGGGGAGCCACTGGAGGGGGCCTGAGCTGACAGTGAGGGAGCACATCTCTGTGAGGGATGCAGAGATATTTGCTAAGCGCCATTTAACCAGTCCAGCAAGCTACTCACTAGTCGCCGTATACCGCGCGGGATCGGTAGGGTGGACGCTAAGCGGCAATACACATGCACTTCAGGGCCTACTGGCCTCGCTTGAACGGGCACACAGCGTTAGAGCTACAGTGGTAATAGCCCGCCAAGCGCCTCCAGGCGGGCTCGCTGTACTTGTAGCTATTGAGGGGGAGAGAGGCGAGAGCTGCTTAAGAGCTGTGGAGGAGGTATTCAAGGCCCTAGGCGTGGGGTGAGGGATGTTGCCTGCGAGGCTTGAGGGGGTTGCCGTGGCATTCGTCGAGCCCCTCTACGAGATAAATGTAGGCTACGTGGCCAGATGCATGAAGAATTTTGGTTTATCGAAGCTCATACTGATTAAGCCCCGCTGCCAAATCGGAGATGAGGCCTATCGCTTCGCGATGCACGGCCGCGAGGTATTAGAGGGGGCGCGCCTGGCTGCGAGCTTAGAGGAGCTGGTAGGAGAGTTCGATCTCGTGGTTGGCACCACAGGAGTTCAGACGAAGGAGCTAAGCCACGTGCGGCGCTGGATAACTCCAGAAGACTTAGCGAGGCGCGTCGCCGAGTACAAGGGAACAGTACTGGTAGTCCTGGGGAGGGAGGATAGGGGGCTAACTAATGCGGAGCTATCGATGTGCGATGTAGTAGTGACTATACCCGCTAATCCTGAGTACCCAATACTCAACGTATCACACGCGGCTGTGGTGATATTCTACGAACTCTTCAAACATGCAGCGGGAGTCAAGCCCCCTCTCAGGCTGCCGAGGAAGGAGGAGGTCATTGTGCTCCTGCGCTACCTCAGGGAACTCGTGTTACTGCTAGGGGGGAGCGAGGAGAAGGCAGAGAGGGCTTGCCTGATGATGAGGAGGCTCTTAGGGGGGGCTCCCCCCACAGACTCTGACGTGAGAATGTTGCTGGGAGTGCTAAGAGGGGCTTGCGAGAGGCTGAAAGGCAAGTAATCAGCGGCTCGCGCTATGAGAATACTTATAAATATTGTGGTGGAGAGTTGAGCAAGGTGTAATTCATGCCGCTAAGACCGGGTCGCTGCTACAGGAGGTTCGACACGCCCCCCTACACCAGGCTAGAGTACATTAGGAGCATACCACCAGTCACCATACCGAAGTTTGACCTGGGGAATCCGAGAGGCAACTTCAAGCTGACAGTGAAACTAATTACACTTAGGGCTGGACAGATAAGACAGAACGCGCTTGAAGCTGCCAGGCAAATCGCTAACAAGTACATGGCCACCAGCGTGGGCGAACAGAACTACTTCATGAGGATCTGCGTATACCCCCACCACATCCTGAGGGAAAACAAGATGATGGCAATGGCTGGGGCCGATAGGCTTCAGGATGGGATGCGCCTCTCCTTCGGCACGCCGATAGGCAGAGCAGCTAGAGTCAACAGGGGGCAGGTGGTAATTTACGTCAAGGTAAATCCCCAGCACCTCGATCATGCTAAGGAAGCGATGAGGAGGGCTGCCTCTAAGCTACCCCTCCCCTGTAGGATAGTGGTGGAGGAGGCATGAGGGGGTCGGCTGGTGAGGGCGCTACATGGGAGGAGGATAGAGGCATGCATATCCCTCCTATCTGAGATACTGAGGGGAGAGGTTAGAAGCAGAGAGGAGGCCGTCAGGAGGCTGGAAGAGATCTACAGCTCTAGCGGCCTCGAGCCCATCAGGGGGTGGACCAAGATAAACATCTTCGATAAGGAGATGTGCACAGCCTACCTCGTCGCTAAGTACGGGCTGGGGCTTGATCCAGATGAGTACGAGAGGCTTTACAAGAGGTACTTCTATATTGAGGCAGGGGCTGAGAGGGCTGCAGAGAGGATTAGAGCTGGAGAAGACCCGGCTAAAGTGATTAGAGAGGAACTTGGAGAGGTTAATGAGAATCTCGTGTTCAGGGTAGCTAGGCTGGAGGCTACTGCAGCCCTCCTAGGCTTTAAGGGCGAGGAGGGGCTTGCAGAGCTATTGAGGAGGCTTGAGGAGGCATTCCCCGAGCTCAAGCGCAAGATAAATGGTTTCAGGAAATTCTACATAGCCTTCAGGGTGGCTCAGGAGATAGTGGCGGGGAACATTAGGAACAGGCTGGAGAAAGAGGCGTTCAAGCATGCTCTATGCATAAAGTTGAATGCCGAGAAGGCGGCGCCCTCTGACGAGTTCGTGAGAGAGATAGCGGTCAATGTGTTGAAGGCGAGGGAGAGTTACGTGAATAACGCGCTCAGCTTAAAGGGGATTGAAGCTAAGATAGCAGAGGGAGAGAAGGATTGAAGGTCGAACTCGTTAAGACGGGTATAGAGGGGCTTGACCCCTTGATAGGGGGCGGCTTCATAAAGGGAAGGACATACCTCGTAGCTGGCGAGACAGGGACTGGCAAGACGATATTCGCCCTCAACTACCTCCTCCACGGTGCGATGAGGGGGGAGCCAGGTGTATATCTGCTAGTCGACGAGGAGTATGATAACTTCGTCGCTGGGGCCAGGTCCTTTGGCTGGGACCTTGAAATCCTGATAAAGCGGGGTGCGCTCAGCGTGGTAACACTCCTCCCCGACTTCGTAGAAAGAGTAAAGAGCAAGCCCGTGGAGACCATCGTGAACTCCATAGTCGAGAGTCTGCGAGAGGAGGTGGAGAGGATAGACGCGCAGCGCCTGGTAATAGACCCGATAGCCCCCCTCGTTGTGGGCGAGGAGGACGTCGTGAGGATGAGGGAGTACGTGAGGAGCCTCCTCACATCCATCGAGCGCAGGCTCGGCACTACAACGCTTATAACCTCCGAAGTCCCCACGGGGACCCTCAAGCTCAGCAGATTTGGAGTTGAGGAGTTCCTCGCCTCAGGAGTCATAGTCCTCACTCTCCGGAGGGTTGGCGGGAGATTTGTCAGAGCCTTATGGGTTAGGAAGATGAGGTGGAGACCTGCCGAGCCTGCGCTCTACCCATTCGAGATAGTACCAGGGAAGGGGATAGTGGTCCACGGTGATAAGAGACTCGCTTGAGGAGCTAGCCCCCCTCAGATCTGGTGTCGCTCATCCCTCATATCAGCTATACCAGCCTTCCTCCTCGGGGCGGGTACATAATACGGCACAGGATATTAAAGGATTCAGGCAGGGGCGGTCACATTAAATAGCCCCGCCTGTAGGTGGGCGCAGGGATGGGAGGAGGGAAGTGGTGCTACGTCAAGGTGCATAGGAGAGGCAAGGACGTGTTAGTAGCGATCTGTGACGAGGAGCTACTAGGCAGTGAGATAAGAGCTGGAGACTTGAGGCTACGCATAAGGGAGGAGTTCTATGGGGGGGAGAGGATTCCCCTGTCCCAGCTCAAGGAGTACCTGAGAGAGGCGACGATAGTAAACGCCATAGGCAACGACGTAGTTAAGGAACTGGCGAAGTGGGTTGATGTAGTAATGGAAGCGGCAGTGGAGTTGGGCGGGGTGCTTCACGTCCAGCTACTGCTAAAGTAGCCCGCAAAGTTAAAGTGAGCAGAGCTACCTCTCTGAGGAGTAGCTATGCGGGAAGATGAGCGAGGGAGGCTAAGAGAAAGGTTCTGCCCAGTCTGTGGCAGGCACGCATCCAGGTACTATGAGGGGCTCTGCGAGGAGTGTTACAGGAGGCTACATCCCCTACTAAAGCTCCCCCCCACGCTGAGGATCACAATATGCCGAGTGTGTGGAGCCTATAGGCTGGGGAGCGGGTGGGCTAGGCCGAGGGGCCCTGACCCCATCCTTCAGGCAGCTAAAGCCGCGCTAAGGCGAGCTGCGAGGCCTCAAGGCCTCGTCGAATCCATGGAGGTAGTCAGCTTTGATGGACGTAGGTTGAGGGTTGTAGCTAAAGGTAGGGCGGCTGAGGGGATGGAGCTTTACGAGGAGGAATACGAGTGCCAAGTCAGGGTTGAGTGGAGTCTCTGTGAGGAGTGCATATACGCTAAGTCGAAGAGGGAGGTAGCACGCGTCCAGGTGAGGGCTAGGGGTAGAGACTTAAGTGGTTGGGAGGTAAAGAGAGTGAAGGAGCTCGTTTCAGAAGCCCTAAGCTCAACGTGGAGGGGAGCCATAGATCTAATAGAGGTTGTCGAGGATGGACATGGCCTGGACTTTATCTTCTCATCATTAGCAGCTGCTCGATTAGCTGTGAGCGCGCTGGAAAGAGGGATGGTGGTACACGTCCTCGAGACGCGGAAGAGCATGGGGATGGATAGCAGCGGGAGGCCGAGGGCCAGATCTACATTCAGAGTCCTCCTGCCCGAGTTCAGGGTAGGCGACGTCATAGAGCATGGGGGCAAACTATTCTACGTGATGGGGTTTGAGGAGAGGTCTGTAAAGGCTTTGGAGCTGAATACCTTGAGGGAGGTGAGGATAAGAGCCACGAGGAGGCTCCTCGAGGAGAGCAGTGTCGTGGTCAGGAGGGAGGGGGGCGAGCCCGTCATGGTGATCTCGGCACGTCCAGGCGAGATACAGGTGATGAGCCTTAGGGATTACCGCACTTACTCCATATACTCTGAGAGGATCCCCTTATGGATGAAGGAGGGTGGCAGGGCCGTGCTATTCTCAGTAAGAGGCCGTTACTACATCCTACCTATCCCGCCCGCTACAGGCTAACGGGGAAAGACTTATCCACGCTCCATCTACGTGAGCATCGTGCCTAGGAGGAGGAAGAGGAGGGATGAGGAGGAGGAAGATGAGCCGCCCCTCCCAGACAATAAGGAGACAATGCTGGGGGTAATCCAGCAGTTCCTCGGCTATGATAGAGCCAGAGTGCTCTGTGCCGATGGGAAGGTGAGGCTCTGTAGGATCCCGGGGAGGATGAAGAAGAGGGTGTGGATGAGGGTGGGCGACGTAGTGTTAGTGGCGCCATGGGAGTTTCAGAGGGATGAGAGGGGCGACATCATACATAGATACACTAGCGGCCAGCTGCAGAAGCTTGAGGAGATGGGGCTACTAGACGAGCTCAAGAAGCTCCTCGAGGCTTCAGAGTTCTGAAGCGGTTAGCTCGCGGTAGAACTCGTCCGGGTCTCCAACATCGACGCCTAGCCGCCTAAAGTACGCGTAGATATTCCGTATATCCCTGCGGAGGAACTCGCTAGCCATCGGGTGGCTCACATCGACTGCTGAGCCAAAGTCTATTAGCACGAGCTCGTTACCCCTCACCATGACATTGTACTCGGAGAGATCAGCGTGAACCAGCCTCGCTTCGAGGTAAAGCCGCCTGATATACCCCTTGAGTGTCTCGAACGCCACTTCCGGGTCGTCGAGCTCGACCTCCCTCAGTAGGGGGGCTGGCCTCCCCCTGACATCGGGGTCCCCCACGAACTCCATCACTA
>QMRZ01000040.1 GCA_003649495.1 Thermoprotei archaeon
TAGCTATGGAGGGGGGTGGGGCTAGGAGTGAACCTAGGAGTCGATCCTGCGCGTTGGAGACCTAGGGGGGTTGTAGTAGCGGTGCGCGTGGGGGAATCCATATATCTAGGCAAGATAAAGGATGGCTGAGAGAGATGTCCACTCAGATATTCGAGGCTAGGGAGAAACTAGACAAGTCCACGCTCAGGCTAGTGAGGTGCACGATTCAGAAGAGGTTGTCGTCCGTGCTGTCCTACGCGCACTATGTCTCTAGGCAACTCCACAGGTATGGCATCCACGGCAACGTCTACACATCCATGGACATCTTGCCAGATGGCTTCAGGATCGTGGTCGAGTACCACATAGTGACGCTGGATGAGGATGTCTTGCGGAAGTTCAGGGGGCAGTTGTACCAGACCTCCTACGACTATAAAGGTCCTCTCAGAATCTACCGCAAGATAGAGCGATTAATAAGTGAGGGAAAGGTAGAGGAGAGTGGAGAGGAGGGCGAGGAGGTGGAGGTAGTTGAGCGTGGAGGTGAGGCTGGTGATACCGCTCAAGCTGGCAAGGGCTCTAAAGAGGAGGGCGGAGAGGGAGGGGATGAGCCTGGAGGAATTGATCCTCTTAGCTTTAGCTAGGGAGTTAGAGGAGGAGAGGGAGAGGGGTGGGAGGTAGATGGCCACGCCATCCCCGATCCTGAACATGTTGAACGAGTGGCTGCGGGGTTGCGGGGCGGAGTCGCAGAAGCTTGAGCTGTTCGGGATACTGAGGGACATGGCTAAGGCGATGGCCAGCGGTGAGCTGAGCGAGGAGCAAGCCATGGAACTCATAGACAAGCTGGCTAGCGCCATAAGTGCGTTGAGGCAGAGGGCTGGCCTATCGACGGACATGAAGAAACTGAAGGATGCGATGCTGAACGCGGTGAGGGCCGAGAGCGGTATAGAGTCCATGGATTACGTGAGGAGGAGGTTGAGGGAGATACGCAGGAAAAGAGTAGAGATGACTAGCAGAGGAGGGCTATTCTAAAAAGACCTCTTTTTTTACTCCCGGGTGAACTTGAGGATTATCTGGGCCACCACCTCCTTGGCGGTGTCGTTAAGGAGCATCCTGCCCTTCCTAGTTGGGCGCTTGACGTATTGCTCAGCCGCCAGGGCCACCTTGCTGGTGTCCACGCCCAGGCGCTTGGCTATCTGTTGGCAAGTCCTAATCAGGTGTCTCAGGTTCTCATCGGTGGGGTTCCCCCTCAGCTCGCCAACTGACGCGCTGAACTTGTAGACGTACCAGGTCAGGCGGGAGAAATCCGAGACCTCCCTGAACTTCTCCCTCCTGGCGGTCTCCCAGAAGCTAACGCCCCTCTCTATCACCTTCCAGATGGCGATTTTCTCGCTCCTAGCAACTGTCGCCAGGTGAGCGTGTAGCTCCTCGGGCACCCTTATCCACTTCCACCTTATCTTGCCCGACTCCACGCTTTTCACCGTATATATGGTGACTGGGGTGGTATAAAAGGTTTACTATAGTACGTACTGATGTTTACGTCTCTGGCTAATGCTCCTCTATCACCTCGTATAGCCCTTCCTCTAGGAACGACTCATACTCCTCATCCTCTAGCTCATCCGTGATGTCCGCTAGCGCCTCCCTTATCCTCTCCTCGTAGTATTGGACTACGAGCCTGATGGCTTGCTCCCTATCCTTAGCGACCACGAATAAGTCGCCACTCACATCTAGGTCTAGGGCGCTCAGGTGGAAGACCCTCAACTCGCGCTTCGTGCCTCTCACCCCCCTCTGGGAGTCAAGGAGCGCTTAAGGGCCTCCCTATAGCCCTGCTTTATCAGCTCTATCAGGGGGTCTATCACGTCGGGGTCTAGGGGGATCATCTGTGTGGTGAACCCAGTCTCGGTGTTATAGCGTATGAGGGCTGGTATCAGCTCATCCGTTATCACGCCCCTGACCACCTTTGGGACCAGGGCCACGGCGTAGCCCATGGAGTACTTGGAATAAGTCTCATCTCCTATCCTCAACACCCTAACCCAGTCTGTCCTGAGATATTTCCTCAGGTGCTCCTCCAGCTCCTCTGGCCTCTTGACCCTCTTCCTCCTCCTCGGCACGCCTACCTCACCTCCACCAGCTTCAGCCTCTTGCCCTCCCTGACCGTGGTCATCGCCTTGACCTCATACGTTCCATTAAGGTTGCGCAACACCTCCCTCTCCTCTGGGCTGAGCCTAGACTTGCCAGTTTTCACCTGTATTAAGAGGATCTCCCGGTTGGTCGGGTTTATCGCCACTAGGTCTACTGGCGTCTTAGAGCCCGCCGAGCGGATCACTATGTAGCCCTGGTTCCTCAAGACGTAACGCACCCTGTACTCCGCCCTCCTCCCCTTGTCATATGGCTTGCTAGGCATGGCATATATGTGGTGAAACGAGACATATATATGGGTAATGAGGAACGGTAAAGAAGGGGGATTGCCTAGTTGACGCGCACGTATATGAAATACATTCTCTCCTTGCCACGCGTCTTGCGCACCTCTATCTTCTCCAGGCGCCACGTGACGCCATCCGCCCTGACCTCCCCTATCTCGTTCAGGCACTTGGCGATTTTCTTGACGATCGCCGCCCACCTGGCCATGCCAAGCTCCAGGGCTATGTGCCTAGGCCTTATGTACGCGACATTTCCCCTGTGCCTGGACAGGACCCTGACTAGGGCGCTCTTGACAAGGCCCATCCTAGCCTCCCGATCTAGGTTGCAGAACTCCCTGGCGGTCTCTATCTCCCTCAAGTCGTATATCATCAAGCTGTCCACCATGGCTATCGGTACCCCACCACCATGTGCGCCCTCCTCCCCACTCTCCTAGCGAGGAGGAAGTCCCTGTACTCCTCCATCAATTTGTAGAGTGCCAGCCTTATCGCCTCGCTCCTGTTGTTGAAGACGCCCATGGCCACAAGCTCGTCCAGCATGTTCAGCAACGCCTTTGGCCCGTGGAAGCTCACTATCTGGGTCCCGCCCTCTAAGGGACTTCTGCCCGCCACAATATCACCGTATTCTGGCGGTATAAATCGTTTACTACGGGGCACCATGAACGAAAGCTTTTAATGATTTTTGGACGTGTTTATGGCGTGGACATAAGAATAATGATCCAGATATTAACGTACCTCGATGAGGTGAGCGTGGCCACCATCAGCAACATAGCCAGGGCGTTGGGGATGAGCAAGAGGACTGTGGCGAAGTACGTGAGGGAGATGAACGTGCTAGGGCTGGTGGAGGTCAACGTGGCGGGGAGAGCGTGGTACGTTAGGAGGGGGCCTAAAGCGGATGCATTTACACACCTTTTCTCTGAGGTGGCCATGCCCAGGGTGGTGGCGAGGTGAGGGTCCTAATAACTGGGGGGGCTGGGTTCATAGGTAGCCACGTGGCCGAGCTATTCGCTAAGCGTGGCTTTGACGTGGTGATCCTAGATGACCTCTCCACGGGCAACAGGGCGAACGTGGATGAGTTGGTGATAGACTACGACATCAAGGTTATAGAGAGGGCCGCCGTGGGCCTGCCCTACTGCCTCCCAGATGAGGTTGACTCGCTTGATGGCATCATCCACCTGGGACAGCCATCCAGCAACCCCCTGTACTGGTGTTACCCAGAGCTGTTCTATAAGACCATTCAGGAGATGCAGGCGGTGTTGCAGACCGCATATAGGTTTGAGTGCCCCGTGGTCTACGCTAGTAGCTCCAGCGTCTACGCTGGCAATAAGGTGCCGTGGAGGGAGGACATGAGGATAGAGCCGTGGGACCGCTACTCCGAGGTCAAGTACATCTGCGAGAGGATGGGCATCCTCTGGGCCAGGAGACAGGGCCTTAAGTTCGTGGCGCTAAGGCTGTTCTCCGTCTACGGAAAGAGGGAGGAGTACAAGGGGAACTTCGCGAACCTATTCACGCAGTTGATCTGGAGCGGCCTTACTGGTAGGCGGTTGAAGATATTTGGCCTAGGGGATCAGACTAGGGATCTGGTGTACGTGGAGGATGTGGCTGAGGCGTTCTACAAGGCCCTTCAGCTAGCATATACGGAAAAGCCTGGCTTCTACGACGTCTTCAACGTGGGCTCGGGCAAGCCGTACTCGATAAGGGAGATGGTCACGGTGATCAGCATGTACGGTGGCGTCAAGCCCGTGGTGGAGTACCTGGGCTTCTACCCGCAGTTCTACATCATGCATACGTGCGCTGATATTAACAAGGCGGTGGAGGGGTTGGAGTGGAGACCGCGCCACGCCCCAGAGGAGGTCGTCAGGAGACTGGTCGATTACTACGCCACTAGGATGGACGTGATAGCTGAGTGGAGTCCCGAGCCCCCTACGCCCCTGAAGCGCTAGAAGTCCTTATATCTAAGGGAGTCGGTTTCTATGTGGGTGAAAGGGTGAGCAAGTTCGGGTTGTCGCTGGTGGTTGGGGGAGTGGTGCTAGCGGGGGTTGGGTTCACCACGGCTGTGGCGGGCGTGACCGTGAACAGCGACGTGATGATATTCGGTGGCGGGGTAGTGACGGCGCTAGGGCTGGGGTTGATAGTGAGCGGTTTCTACACTATATGGCGCGGGATCTTCAAGAAGATAGACGCCATAGCTAAGGTCCTACGCTACATGGCCGTGGAGAAAGAGGAGGTGGAGGTGGGGAAGAAAAAGTAGGGGGAGCATGTGGCATAAGATCCTGATTTTTCTGGGAGTGTCCCTAGTGGTTGTTGGCATCTCCCTTTTGCAGTTCGCGTGGTACTTTGAGTGGCATCACGACTTTGAATATGCTCACGAGGTGGGTTGCATCTTGCTCTATACTGGCATAGCGCTGTTGCTAGCTGGGATGGCGCTATCCCTAACCAGGGCTGCTAGGGCGCTTGAGAACATAGGGCAACTGATGACCATGAAGGTGGTTGGCTAATTGAGTAGGAATATGGCGGTCACGTAGAGGCCCAGCGCGTATACGAATATGTCCTTATACGCGTTATCGGATAAGTGCCAGTCCTCGTTGACCTCGTAGATTATGAATGCCAGGAAGAGCAGGGCTGAGAGCAGGGGGTGCCTAGTGCTGACGATGGCGGTTATGCACCCCGCTAGGAAGTGCGACAAGTTGCACAGCATGGAGTAGAGGACCCTAGCCACCCTCTCGTTCGCCCAGAACGTCAGGAGGTTGTGGCCCACGCGACTCACCCGCCCTTAAGCTTCTTGACTATTATGGGCTCGGCCCTGCCGAAGTAGTAGCCTATTATCGCGAACAGCACGCCCGAGAGGAGGGAGTTGTCCACCTTATCGAGGAGCCTGAGGACTGACACCGCCACTATTATGGATATGGCCACCGCCAGCCTATAGATCTCCCTCACGCCCTCCGCCCTTCCTGCCTAGGAGGGGGTTGTCGGACTTCTTGAAGGCGAGGATGATCGCCTTGGCCTTCTCCTTGGTCTCCGTGGTCTTGAAGACCAATACTTTCACCCTCCTCTCTCTCACCTCTTGATCACCTTGGCTATGAGCGGCGATATCTCCCGGTACGTGTCCCATATGTACCGCTGTTTAATAAGTTCTGCCCTCTTCAACTCCCTCCTCCTCCTCCCGTAAAAGCTTATGAGGGGGGCGAGGGGCTTGTGCTCTATGTACTTTAGGTGGTTGAACTCGGCGTACTTATCATACCTGATGCCGTACTTGCCAGAGTAGGCGTCCTCCGCCAGCATTATGTTGTTGACGCCCTTCTCGTGGATGGTGGTCTCCAGGACGTACCTAGTGCCGTCAAGGGTGAACTCCGTCCAGGCGTGGTAGCCGAGCAACTTGCCCCTCCTGTCGTAGATGGCGCCCAGGGCCACCACGGAGTCGATGCCCAGCCTTATCAGCGCGGATGTGGCGACCGCAGAGGTGTCTATGCAGATGCCGAACTTCATCGTTATGCACTCGCCTGGGAACAGCCACATGTAGGGCACGCACCTCTTGAAGTGGTATGACCCTATCCCCTTGCGACTCTTCAGGAGCTGACCATCCGCTGACGGTTGCCCCCTCCAGTCGAGGGGGTAGTAGAACTCATCCCTTATCCACCTAGCCACGTTGAGGACCCTCTGCTCGGCAGACGGGGCGCGTAGCCTGTCGGCGGATGCGACCACCTCGTAGGTGTCGGGCCTCACGAACTCGGTTATGTAGTACTTGTCCCCAAACCTCCAGTCTATGACCGGGACCTCCATCATGCAGGATCGTTGACATCATCCGCCCAGGACTTTTATAGTTAATCACGCTATGTACTTAAGCTCCCTGGCGTCTGGCGTCATCATCTGTTGCACCGCCATGGAGAGCACGAAGGCCTTGCAGACCTCTAGTGAGCCTATGGCGAGACCGTGGGGTATCTTGGAGACGCCGAGCAGGCGCAGGATTATGTAGATGAGCGTGGCCGCCTTGACCTCGTTATTGTCTATTTTCTCCAGCTTCTTGGATAGCTCCGTCAAAAGGGGCGTGACCTCCTTTATCGCCCTATCAACCTCTCTGTCCACCTTATTCATGGGAGAAAAGTGGATGCCAATAATATAGCGTTATCACTCAATCACGGCCTCGGCCCAATCCGCCTCTTTCTCTATGTGCTCTGGCAACTCCTCTATGAAGTCCACCAGGCACATGCCCCACCACCAGGTCTTGGGCAGGCCGTGGTACCAGGCCCTCCCCTCCTGGAGGTTCTTGAAGCACAGATTGACGTAGTGGCGCCAGAGCGCGTACTTAAGCTCGTCCATGCGCTTGGAGAGGAGGGCGACCTTGGGGACCCAGAGCCTGTGGACGTCGGTGATCACCAGGGGGACGTAGCCCAGTCGCGCCATGAGCGCCTCGCACTTCTCGTAGAGCCCCTTGCACTGCTCAGCCCAGTCTGGCCTGAAGTCGTGGTGCTCCACCAGCACGTATGGAGCGCAGAGCTTCAAGGTGCCCTCAGCGCCCCTGAGCACCTCAAGCTCATAGCCCTCCACGTCTATTTTGATGATGTTGGGAGTGATGAACAGCTCGTCCATGCTCACGACTTCAACTGCCACGCTGGACTCGGCGCCACGCCTCGGCAACAGGGATGAAGATAGCTTATCTATGTGAAGCTCCAGGGCTCCGCGCCCAACGCCCAGCGCCACGGGCCACACCTTGACGTTCTCACAGCCGTTCAGCTCCAAGTTGCGCGATAGGATGCGCCTGACGCTGGGGTTGGGCTCGAAGGCGTGGACGCGCTTAACGCGTTTAGACATCCGCACCGCGTAGTAGCCCAGGCCAGCGCCCACGTCAACAAATGTGTAATCCTCCCTGGCCAGGCTGTAGAGGGTCCTGAGGACCCCTATCTCAGCCTTGCCCAGGACCTCCGTGTGCCAGGGCTCGGAGATGAACCACCTGAAGCCATCCCACGACACGTATACGTCGGGCACGGCTACGCCACCTCCAGCACCGTGAATGGCACCAGCCTGACCTCCCACTCCTCCATGCCACACGGGTGCGAGAACACGGGCCTGTCCTGTGGCCTCAAGGGCTCCCCCAGCCCCTCACCGTGGTCGCTGGTTATCACGACCCTGCCCCTGAGGAGGGGCAAGATCCTCTCCAGCTCCTCTATGACCAGCCTTAGGTTGCCCTCGTAGCTCTTGGACAGGGTGCCCTCCCTCTTGGCCTTCATGAATAGCAGGGTGGTGCGGATCTGCGGGGATAGCTCCCTGGTCCTCACGTCCTTGAAGATGCCAGCATTCAACTTTGGCTCGCCTATGTGGGGGTGGTGGGGCTGTAGGAACCAGAGGATCTTGCGCCTAAACTTCAGTATCTTGCCGTAATTGTGCCTCAGCGCCCTAGAGACGTACCAGGGGGGGCACGTGTTGAGCCTGTAGTCGAAACCAGCGTCTATGACCTCCGTGAACTTGTCCTTGCGCGAGAGCACGAAGGGGTGCCCCGTCACCACTACTGAGTCCGGTATTGGTCTCAACCAGTCCAGGAAAGCTATGGTGCAACTGGCGGGGGAGACTCTGGGCTCCACCTTGCTACGTCTCCAGAGGCGCTTGAAGTAGTCATACCTGCACGCATCGAGTATGATCAGCCAGTCCCAGTAGAAGTCCAGCCTGAGGGGCCTGGGGTTCATGACCTCCCACCCTCCACCTCCCGCTTCAGTACTCTCCTGCCCTTCATGGTTATGTACCAGACGGGGGTCTTGCGGAATCTATACATCATGCGATCCCTGTCCCACAGGGCAACCTCCTCCATCTCGCACTCTATGAGACCCATGCCCGCCAGCTCGGATAACCTGCCTGAGAGGGAGTTGCCAGAGACCCTTATGCCCTTCTCGAACAGGTAACCCTGGATCTTGCGCTTGGGCATGGCCCCGTGCTCGTACAGTATCTTCAGTATCTCCCTATGCAGGGGGGAGAGCTTCCGTATCTTGTGGGCGTAGTGGGCGCCCATGCCCTTCCTCCGCTCCCTGGGGACCTTGACCGTGAAGGTCTTACCGCAGTATGGGCACTTGACCATTATGATAGGCACCCCATCTCACCCCTCTGGCGTTATGAAGGCGGATTTGCGGTATATAGCGATGATCCGTCGCCGGCGCTGAGGTATGACGGAAGACATGTCGTGAACCTCCACCCTCCAGCCGTGCCTCGACAGCACTTCCTTGATCTTGTTGGCGACCACGTTCTCGTATAATGCAAGCGACGGGTTATACTCACGTATAAATTCCAGATACCACTTGGTTAGTGGAAGGGTGCCCCTAAGCTCCACGCCATACCTGAGGCTGAGCGCCCTTAACACGGAATAGTCCTCGCAAGGCGGGCTGGCGGTTATCACGTCAAACTTATCGCTTGGCTCGTACTTCCTGACGTCGCCCCAGACCACGTTGAACTCGAAGTCATCCACGTGCCCCTCTATCAACCTCTTCAGTTGCTTGAAGTTGACCTCCAGGTACTGGCACTTGCGCCTGTCTATCTCCACCATCTCTATGTACTTACAATTACCTGAGAGGATGAAACCGAGCCCCCAGCCGCCTATCCCCGCGAACAAGTCTAGGAGCTTGCCCTTGACCTTGAACTGCATGAATAGGTGTCTAGCGTACAGCGGGGGCATCGCCTCCCCCAGCCACTTCCACCTCACGCTCTCCTCGCTGGGAAAGCGCCAGAATGGCGGGAAGGTCTGGGCGTAGAGGGCCGCTTTAAATGACTTGACATCGGGTCTAAACCTGTAGGAGCGCCCGCTTGGGTGCCAGCTATCCGACGTTATCGTGTACCACATGCGGTCTCACCCCCCTTTATCCACTTAAGCACCCTAAGGGCGAAACGGAGGCAATCAATATCGTAGAAACTATCGCTACAGATGTATGGCTCCTCTATCACGCCTAGCTCGAATAACATATTCACCACCCTTGTAATGGATATCTCATCCTCCTCCAAGCTCTCAAGTATCCTCTCTATCAGCTCAAACCTCTCCCTGAATTCATCCTCCCTCATCCCATCACCCCCCCACTTTCTTCGCCAACCACTCCAAGAGGCGGGCTAGCAACTTGAGGACGAGGGCCGTCGCCACCATCATGGAGGTGATCAGCAACGCCATTAGCAGGACGCCCGACGAGATCGCTAGGAGCAACTTTAGGGTGAACCAGGGGTCGCTCATCGGCACGCTCCCACCCCTATGCACTCGCATATGGACACTGATAGCGCTATCAGGACCACTAGGGAGGTGAAGAGGAGTATCAACGTGAAGACCACTAGGATCACTATCTTCAGGGCCTCCTCGCTGAGGGGGAAGACGCCCCTGAGCCTCTCCACGTTCTCCATGACGAAGTGGTAGGCGCAACACACGGATATCACTATGGCCACGAAGTTGATGAGCAAGACGCAAGCCCACAGGCACGCCCTCTCCACCTCCCCTCACCCCTCCCGCTTGCCAACTTCCCAAGCCAGGACCCGCAGGGGGAGCATGACGAGGTAGGGCCTCGCCAGGGGGTCCTTGGGGATGGCGTCGAACACGTAGCCAGTAGTGTTGCCGAACTCGTGCGAGTTGTAGACCTTGGTGATCTTGCTCCTGTACGCTATATACTTGCTCAGCCACTCCCTCAGCGATGCGAGGCTCCAGAACACTATGGGGGTGCCCATGTAGGCGAGGTGGAAGTCGTAGGCGGGCGTCGGCCCCAACATGTGCTCCAGCATGCGCTCCAGGTTCCTGAACTTGGGGTAGCACTCCGCGCAGATGTATATGTTGCCATACTTGTCGCGCCCCTCTATGAGGTATTCCGTCACCTCCTCCCACCCCCCATCCGTCTTGCCGCACCTCTTACACCGCTTCCGCTTCAGCACTAGGACCGTCTGACCGCAGACCGCGCACTTCTCGCTATCTATGACGTCCACGTCCCACTCGTGCTGGCACTCGCGCCCCCTCTCTTCCTCCTCCCCCCTCTCCTTCCTCCTCTTGAAGAGGCGCATCACCTCTCACCCCACCTGCCCCCTCTCCTCCATGCAGAGGGACAGGTAGTGCCCGCCCCTATGCAAGTACTCCATGGGCAACCTCAGCTTGACGAATATAGAGAGTATGGTGA